>RFIR01000476.1 GCA_003695135.1 Alphaproteobacteria bacterium
ACCTCGACGCCGATGCGCGTGAGCAGCTCCGGCGCGAAGGCCGAGGCGGTGCCGTTGCCGGTGGCCACCACCGCGCGCAGGGGCCGCGTCATGCGGAAATCGCCGGCGAGATCGTCGAGATAGGCCGCGCGAATGCCCTCCTCGCGGATCAGCGAGCCGCCGGGCCGCGCCACGCCTTCGCCGCCCAGCACGATGTCGCGCAGCCGCGCCATCTCCTCCGGCCCATGCGTCAGCGGCATGCGAAAGCCGATCTTGACCCCGGTCCAGCCATTGGGGTTGTGGCTCGCGGTCACCATCGCCACCGCACAGCCGAGCTTCAGCCCGGCGAAATAGGCCATGGGCGAGAGCGCGGTGCCGATGTCGCGCACCTCCACGCCGGCCTGCATCAGCCCGATGATCAGCGCCTGCTTGATGGCAAGCGAGTAGTCGCGATAGTCATTGCCGACCGCGATCACTGGCTTCTCGCCGCTCTCATGCAGCTGGGTGCCGAGGCCGAGCCCAAAGGCCTGCATGCCGGGCAGGTTGATCTCCTCGGGAAAGCGCCAGCGCGCATCGTATTCGCGGAAACCGGTGGGCGCGATCATCGGCTCGTTGAGAAAGGCCCAGGAATTGGGCGTCACGGTCTGGTGCGGTTTCATGGGACCTCAGAGGCGGATGGGATCGGATTTTGCCAGGGCATCGAAGCGGGCGAGGCTTTCGATCAGCGCCGGCATCGCGTCGAGCGGGATCATGTTCGGCCCGTCGGACGGTGCGTTGTCGGGGTCGGGATGGGTTTCGATGAAGACTGCCGCCACCCCCAGCGCCACCGCCGCCCGCGCCATGACGGGGGCGAATTCGCGCTGCCCGCCCGAGGCGCCGCCCGCCCCGCCCGGCTGCTGCACGGAATGGGTGGCGTCCATCACCACAGGATAGCCGGTGGCGGCCATCTGCGGCAGGGCGCGCATGTCCGCGACCAGCGTGTTGTAGCCGAAGGAGGTGCCGCGCTCGCACAAGAGGATGTTGTCATTGCCGGTCGAGGCGATCTTGGCCGCGACATGCACCATGTCCCAGGGCGCCAGGAACTGGCCCTTCTTGACGTTGATTGCCCGCCCCGTCTGCCCGGCGGCGACCAGCAGATCGGTCTGCCGGCAGAGGAAGGCGGGGATCTGCAGCACGTCCACCGCCTCGGCCACCGCGGCGCAGTCCTGCGGCAGATGCACGTCGGTCAGGACCGGGCAGCCGATCTCCGCGCGCACATCGGCGAGCATGCGCAGGCCATCCTCGCGCCCCGGGCCGCGCCGGCCGGAGAGCGAGGTGCGGTTGGCCTTGTCATAGCTTGCCTTGAAGATGAAGCCCATGCCGACGGCCGCACAGATCCCTGCCAGCCACTCGGCAATGGCGAGCGCGTGATCGCGCCCCTCCAGCTGGCAGGGGCCGGCGATCAGCACCAGCGGCAGCGCATTGGAAATCTCCACGGCGCCCACCCGCACCGTTCTCGGCCCTGTCATGTCCTGTCCCGGATCAGATCACACGCTCACCTGCTCGCGCAGGATGGATGCGGTGAGGGATACCATGATGTAGATGCCGAGAAAGACAAAAAACGCCACGGCGGTGTTTTCCAGCCGCCGCGGATAGGTCGGTTCGTCCGGCGCGATGGGCGGCACGTTCACCGACAGATAGCGCACCTGCCGCGCCGCCTCGCTGCGCGCCTGCTCCAGCGCGTTGAGCGCGATCACGCGCATCTGCTCCTTGGCGGCGAGATCGGACTGGGCCATCTGCAGCTGGCTGTTGATTGCGGCCAGCGAGATGCCGTTGCGGCCCGAGGCGGTCAGCGCGGCGCGGCGGCTGGCGATCGCCTTTTCGGTAAAGGCGATCTGGCGCTCCAGCACCTCCTTCTGCGCCGCATTGGGCCGCGGATTGGCCATCAGCTCGTCGAGCTTGCGTTTCAGCCGCTCCAGCTCCAGCTCCTGGGCCTGGATGACCGAGAGGTCGATCTGCAACTCGCCCTCGGCGCTGAAGGTGTCGTATTGCTGCTGCAGTTCCAGCACCCGCTTCGCCGCCGCGCGCACATCGGCCTGGCGCTGGGCAAAGCTCTGCTCGGCCCCGCGCATGTTTTCCTCCCGCGCCCGGGCGGAGAGATTGTCCACCATCTCCTCGGCATAGGAGATCAGCGCGCGCGAATAGCTCTCCGACGTCGCGCGATCGGGCGCGATCACCCGCATGCGGATGATGCCCTCGGTGCGGTCGAAGCCGACGATGACATGGCGCCTGTAAAGCTCATAGGCTTCGGAATGGCTGGCATCGGGCGGCAGGCGCTGGATCACGTCGATGGCCGGGTCCTGGAAGCGCCTGATAAAGCCCTGTTCGGCATCGAGCCGGTTCATCGCCTGAAGCGAGGTCAGATAGCCCTGCACCGCGATCGAATCCTTGGCGTCGGCCAGCCCGAAGCTCGACAATATGCCCCCCAGCCCCGAGCCGCCGGGCGTCGCCGCCTCCGCCTTCTGGATTACGAACTCCGATTTCGTCTCGTACATCGGGGTCGCGGTGAGGAAATAGTAATGCCCCGCCACTGCGGTCGGCAGCACCACGAAGAAGATCAGCCGCAGCAGGAGCAGCAGCCCGCGGCGCCGCCGGCGGCGGATCAGCCCGCGCTGGATCTCGGCGATCCGCGCCTCGCGCTCCTCGGGGCTTTCGATTTGCGGCCGGGGCGGTTCGGCCTCGCCCTCCTGCGAGGGGACAGGCAGGTTCTCGCCGGTCTCCGGATTGATCGGTGCCAGTACGCGGGCCATGTTGGCCGCCCGCCGCCGGGCGCGCCGGCGCATCTTGCGCTCCCTCGCGCTGGCGCCCGGCGTGAAGGCTTCGGCCGGCTCGGCCGCGTTCTGCGCCGTCGCATCCGTGGTCGCGGGCCGGTTGCGAACCTCATCCGACATAGTCATAGAGCCTTTGCGCCTCGGCGAGATTGTCGAACATGTGCAGCTGCCCGTCGCGCAGCACGCCGGCCTGCCGGCAGTATTTCTCGATCACCCCGGGATTGTGCGACACGATCACCAGCGTGGCGTTGGCCAGCCGCTCGCCCAGAATCGCATTGGCGCTGCGGATGAAGCCGACATCGGCCGTGCTCGGCAGCCCCTCGTCGATCAGATAGAAGTCGAACTGCAGCGACAGCATCAGCGCGAAGGCGACCCGCGAGCGCATGCCGGCCGAATAGGTCGCGATCGGCATCTCGAAATACTCGCCGATATCGACCAGCGCGCGCATGAACGCCTCGACATAATCGGGATCGAGCCCGTAGAGCCGGGCGATGTAGCGGGCGTTTTCCACCGCCGACAACGACTGGTCGATGCCGCCGGAAAACCCCAAAGGGAAGGAGACCCGCGCCTCGCGATGGATGGTGCCCTCATCGGGCTGCTCCAGCCCGGCCATCATGTTGATCAGCGTGGTCTTGCCGGTGCCGTTCGGGGCCAGGATGCCCAGGTTGCGGCCCATCTCGACGCGGAAACTCGCGCGGTCGAGGATGACCTTGCGCCGCTGCCCGGTCCAGAAGGACTTGCTGACATTGCGAAACTCGATCATCCGATCTACGTCCCGATGGCCCTGGGGCCGGCACACGCCCCCTACGCGGATTCCCGCCGCAATCGTTACATTCGATGCGTTAACTTAGGATTGAGGCCATATTATGGGGCTGGAAGCGCGCAGGACGCAAGACCTGCGCGAATCATCTGATCTTCTGGACCCTGAATATCTGTCCGACCGCGATGGAGATGATCGCGGCGCCAAAGCTCATCAGCGCCCCCATCTTGGCGGCGTCCTGAACCGCCTGTTCGGCGGCCGCGATCTCGGGTGCCGCACCGGGATCGACCTTGAAGGCGACCGTGGCCACGAACAGCGCCACGGTGAAGCCGATGGCGGCCACGCAGCCCAGCACGAACAGATCGACGATGCGCATGCCTTCGGGCAGGCCCAGCCGCAGCGGCCGGGCGGCGAACCAGCCGAACAGCCAGATGCCGAAGGGTTTGCCGATCAGCAGGCCCAGCAGCACCAGCCAGGTCGGCGTGCCGATCGAGCCGAACTCCACCCCGGCATTGGCCAGCCCGAAGAAGAACAGGACGATCTCGACCGGATAGCGCAGCATGTGTTCGATCACGTTGAGCAGGTCGCGCAGATAACGCTCGGCCTCGGCGAAGATGCCGAAGGCGCGGTCGGCATGCGGGATGGCCGGAATGATCGGCAAGAGGCCGAGCGCGGGATGGATGCCCGATTCCTGAAAGGCGTACCACGACACGCAGCCGGCGATCGCATAGGGCCAGAAGCTCAGCTTGCGCCGCACCCATGTCGAATGGGGCCGGTGATCCTTGTGCCGGTCGAGCCGCCGCGGCAGCCAGTTGGCCAGGAAGAACACGGCGAGCGCGGCACCGAAGGCGACCAGCAGCCAGAGCGGCGCCAGCTGCCCGGTGGGGTAGAAGATGGCGAGGATCAGCAGACCGCCCGCATCGTCGGCGATGGCCAGCAGGAGCAGGAAGCGCACCGCCGGATGGCCGGCACCGAAGACGATGCGCCCGACCAGATAGGAAAACGCGATGTCGGTCGCGGTCGGAATCGCCCAGCCATGCGCGACGGCGTTGAAGACCTGCGAACCCTGCAGCGCCGCCAGCCCGAGATAGACCGCCACCGGCCCCAGCATGCCGCCTGCGGTGGCGATCAGCGGCGCGGCCGCCTTCTTGCCGCGCAGCGAGCCGTTGCGCAGGATCACCGCCTCCCACACCTCCTTGCCGGCAACGGCGAAGAACAGCGCCATTGCCACGTCGTTGATGAGGTAATGCACGGTAAGCGTGCGCGAGACGTGACCGTCCGGGCCGACATGGGCATGCCCGATCCAGGTATTCTCGAGAAGTGTGGCCTCGATGATATGGTGATAGCTTTCGGGCGCGATGTTGGCCCAGATCAGCGCGATGACCGCACCGATGACCAGCAGCAGCGAATACTGCGTGATGAACGTCCAGACCCGGTACACACCGTCCCTCCCTGTGGCTCCGGCGTTGTTAGGCGAAGCCGCAGGAAGGGGCAAGGCGGAGGTGGGAAAAGGCTAGGCCACGAGCCCCCAGACCAGGCCGGCGATCACCGATCCGATGAATCCCAGCGCAATATAGGCGGCGAAGACCCGCGCCCGGACCAGAGCCCAGACCGCGATGGCGGCGGGAATGCAGCTGACGCCGCCGGCCAGCATGAAGGAGAGCGCCGCGCCCGGCGACATGCCCTGTTCCAGAAGCCCCGCCAGCATCGGCACCGCCGCATAGCCGTTCAGATAGGCCGGCCCGCCGATCACCGCGCCCAGCAGGATGGGCTGCAGGCCGGACCCGCCCAGCGCCGAGGCGACCAGATCGGCCGGCAGATAGGCGATCATCAGCGCCTCGATGAAATAGGCCAGCGCCAGCCACTTGATCAGGAAATGGCCGTTGGACACCGCCTCTTCGGCAAAGACGCTCCGCCGCTCCGCCACACCCCAGAACCGCCAGACCGGCGCGCCGCTGAACGGCTTGCGCACACCGCAGCCGCAGCCGCCCTGCTCGCGGGGCTTGAGCGGGTCGGCGAACAGTCCCGCCGGGCTCAGCGCCATCACCGCAAAGCCGCCCAGCAGCCCCAGCCCCACCGCCGCCACGGTCTTGGCAATGGCGAAATCGAAGCCGAGCCCGCCGGCGGTGATGGCGAACATCGCCGGATCCATCAGCGGCGAGGACAGCCAGAACGCCATCACCGCCGAAAGCGGTGCGCCCAGCGCCAGCAGCGCGGCGATGAAGGGGATCACCTCGCAGGAACAGAAGGGCGACAGCCCGCCCAGCAGCGCGGCCAGCACCACCATGCGCGCCGGGCTGCCTTCGAAGGCGCGCGCCAGCAGCCGTTCCGCCCCGCTCGCCTTGACATAGGCCACGGCGAGAATGGCGAACAGGATGAAGGGCAGGGTGTTGGCAAAGCTGCCCAGCGCGGTGCCGATCAGGCCGGTCAGCGCCGCGGGCACCAGCATGGCGGCCAGCACCATCAGCAGGCCGAGCAGGCCCCAGGCCGGGTCGATGCGCCGCCACAGACGGCGGACGGGGGCGAGCTGGGCGGAGAGTTCGGTCATGGCGCGTCTGCCTTGCGTTCGGAATGTACATGGCCCGGCACCGCAGGCCGGTCCGCGGGCCGGTCGGCACAGCATTCCTCGATCAGAAAGCCTGCCAGCCGCTCGACCGTGGCGAATTCGGCCGCCGCGCAGATCACCGACCGCCCGCGCCGCTCCTGCGTCACCAGCCCCGCCTGGGTCAGAAAGCGCAGATGATGGGTCAGGGTCGAGGCGGCGATGCCGGTGCGCCGGGCCAGCGCGCCGGCCGCCAGCCCCTCGGGCCCCGCGCGCACCAGCGTGCGCAGCACCAGAAGCCGCTGTTCGGAGCCGAGTGCGGCGAAGGCCTGCGCGGCCTCCTCCAGCCCGGCGACGGGGGACGGGGTTTCGTGCTTCATGTTTCGATAATTGTAGAACTATCGAATCGAGTCAAGCGGCAATTCGACAGTTATCGAAATATCTGCGCCGCACCTCCCGCCCTGTCCGGCCCCGGGGCATTTTCCGGTTTTCAAATATCCCCGCCGGAGGCTCCCGCGGCCTCGGCAGGAAAGGCCGGGGCCGGCATGAGAGAGCCGAAGCGACGACTCAGGGCCGTGGCGGGATGTTGAGCGCGGCCATGCTCGCAGGGCGCTCCATGCAGCGGTCGAGCCAGTCTTCCACCGCCGGAAAATCGTCGATGCCGATCGCCTCGCCAGCCTCGTAGAAGTCGAGCGCGGTCCGCACCCAGGGCCAGATGGCGATGTCGACGATGGTGTAGTCGCTGCCCATGACGTAGTCGCGGCCCTGAAGCCGCGCATTCAGCACCGAGGTCAGCCGGCGCGCCTCGTTGACATAGCGTTCGGTGGGGTAGGGGTCGGTGATCCTGTCGGCCGCGAATTTGTAGAAATGCCCCATCTGGCCGAAGAACGGGCCGATCCCGCCCATCTGGAACATCAGCCACTGGATGGCGTGCCAGCGTTCCGCCGCGCCCGCAGGCATCAGCTTGCCGGTCTTCTCGGCCAGATAGAGCAGGATGGCGCCGCTTTCGAACAGGCCCAGCGGCGCGCCCTCCGGCCCGTCGGGATCGAGGATCGCCGGGATCTTGCCATTGGGGGCAAGCGAGACGAACTCGTCCGTCTTCTGATCGTCGGCAAAGATGTTGACCAGATGCGCCTCATAGGGCAGGCCGGTCTCCTCCAGCATCGCCGAGACCTTGACCCCGTTCGGGGTGGGAAAGGAATAGAGCTGCAACCGGTCGGGATGGGCCGGAGGCCAGCGTTTGGTGACGGGAAAGGCGGAAAGATCGGCCATGAGTGGCTCCTGAGCTGGAACTGCGCCGCAGCCACCTAGGCCGGGGTCGCGCCAAGGTCAATCGCGGGGGCTGCGCGGGGCCATGCCTCGACGGTCGGGCAGGGCGCGTCGGCAGGGCGTTGCAACCATGCGTTGCGGGTGGGACGCAATCGGCTATGCTGGCCGCGCCCCGGCGCGGTCAGGCGCGCCGGTCGGGGAACAGGGAGTGAGGGATGCTGAAGGAATTCAGGGACTTCATTGCACGCGGCAATGTCATGGACATGGCGGTGGGCATCATCATGGGGGCGGCCTTCACCGCGATCGTGAAATCGCTGGTCGATGATCTGGTCAACCCGCTGATCGGCCTCTTTCTCGGCGGGGTCGATTTCGCGTCGCTGAGCTTCGGGGTCGGCGATGCCAAGTTCATGTATGGCAACTTCATCAACGCGGTGATCAGCTTCGTCATCATCGCCTGGGTGGTGTTCCTGCTGGTCAAGGGCGTGAACCGGATGCGCGCCATGGCCGAGACGAGGAAGGAACCCGAACCCGCGGCGCCGAAGGGCCCGACGCAGGAAGAGCTGCTCGCCGAGATCCGCGACGCGATCAAGGCGCAGAAGGCGTGAGTGCGCGCCGGCCTTTTTCCGGCAGCCGGTGAAAGGCCCGGTCTACATCTTCAGCGCCAGCTTCGGGCTCAGCACGTCGATGCCCAGCGCCTGACCGACCGCGAAATTGGTCAGCTTGCCGGCATGCACGTTGAGCCCGTCGAGCAGATGCGGGTCGTCCTCGCAGGCCCGACGCCAGCCCTTGTCGGCCAGCGCCAGCATGTAGGGCATGGTCGCATTGCCCAGCGCGATGGTCGAGGTGCGTGCCACCGCGCCCGGCATGTTGGCCACGCAGTAATGCACGATGCCGTCGACGATGTAGATCGGGTCGTCATGGGTGGTGGGACGCGAGGTCTCGAAACAGCCGCCCTGGTCGATGGCGACATCGACCACCGCCGCTCCCGGCTTCATCTCCGACAGCTGCGCCCGGGTGACCAGCTTGGGGGTCGTCGCCCCCGGGATCAGCACCGCACCGATCACCAGATCGGCCAGCGCCACCATCTCCTCGGTATTGCCCTTCGAGGCATAGCGGGTGCGGATGAGCGGCCCGAACTGGGCGTCGATCTCGCGCAGCCGGTGCACCGACAGGTCGAGCACCGTGACCGCAGCCCCCATGCCGGCGGCGATGCGCGCGGCATTGGTGCCGACGACGCCGCCGCCGATCACGACCACCTCGCCCGGGCCGACACCGGGGACGCCGCCCAGCAGGGTGCCACGCCCGCCATTGGCCTTCTGCAGCGCCCAGGCGCCGACCTGCGGCGCCAGCCTTCCGGCCACCTCCGACATCGGCGCCAGCAGCGGCAGCCCGCCATCGGCATCGGTCACCGTCTCATAGGCGATGGCGGTCACCCCGGATTTCAGCAGGTCGCGGGTCTGGTCGGGATCGGGGGCGAGATGGAGATAGGTGAACAGGATCTGGCCCTCGCGCAGCATGGCGCGTTCGACCGGCTGCGGCTCCTTGACCTTCACGATCATCTCGGCGCGGGCGAACACCTCCTCGGCACTCGCGGCGATCTCGGCGCCGACCGCAAGATAATCGGCATCGGGAAAGCCGGATCCGGCCCCGGCGCCGGTCTCGATCAGCACCGCGTGCCCGTGCGACACCGCCTGCTTGGCTGCGGCCGGGGTGACGCCGACACGATATTCCTGGTTCTTGATCTCGCGGGGGCAGCCGATCAGCATCGCCGAAATCCTCCCGGTTGGGGGTGAAGGGTAGCGGGATTTCTCGCGCCCTTATATGGTTCAGATGCCTTGCAAGCGGTTTGCAAAATTCTGGCATTCCGGCAAGCGTTTTGCCAGAATTATTCGAAGAAAAGGCTGTTGGAGAGAAAATTCATGCAGGAAGCCACGCTGGACGCAATCAATCGCCGCATCCTCGCCCGGCTGCAGCGCGACGGGCGCATCACCAATGCCGAGCTTTCCGAAGCGGTGCATCTGTCGCCCTCGGCCTGCCACCGGCGCGTGGCGCAGCTGGAGGCAAGCGGGGTGATCGCCGGCTATTGCGCCGTGCTCGACCCGCGTGCGGTCGGGCGGCGCGCGACGGTCTTTGTCGAGATCACCCTGGCCGGGCAGTCCGACGAGCTGCTCGCAGCCTTCGAGCGCGAGGTGGCGCTGATCCCCGACGTTCTGGAATGCCATCTGATGGCCGGAACCGCGGACTACCTGCTCAAGGTGGTGGCGCGCGACACCGACGATTTCGCCCGTATCCACCGCCGCTACCTCGCCCGGCTGCCCGGTGTGGCACAGATGCATTCGAGCTTTGCCCTGCGCACCGTGGTCTCGACCCGCGCCCTGCCGCTCGACTGAACCGCCATGATTGGGCCGCGATCGGCTGCGAGGCTGCGCCGGTCAACCAGGTCTTCACCGATCCGGGGCAGGAACGGGCGGGCAGGAGAACGCGCATGAAGATGCAGCCGATCGCACAGGTTCAGCCGCCGCCGCTCGATGACGGCGAGCTGCGCCTCGCCTTCCGCTATGCCGATCTCGATCTCCGCCGCTTCAACCGCGCGGCGTGGCGGCGCGGGTTCTGGCGTACCGGGGTCGGGCCGGCGGTGATGTGGGCGGCTGTGTTCCTGTTCTGCCGCGGCATGGCGGTGTGGGTCGAACGTCTGGCCGGTCCGCGCTGGGTCGGCGCCGGCCGGTTCGTGATGATCGGCGCGGGCATCATGGCGGTGGCACTGTTCGCCGGTTTCCTGATCCGCTGGACCCTCCTGCAGCGCGCCGCCCGCGCGGCCGAGCGCGCATCGGCCCTGCGCCGGGGGCTGCATGTGGTGCAGATGGGCGCGGCCGGGCTGCGGGTGAGCGCGCCCAATTGCGACTGTTTCTATCGCTGGCCGGCGGTGGAGGCGGTGGTGCAGTGCCGCCCCGGCATGATCCTGCGCCTCGGGACGGGGGATTACCTGCCGCTGCCCGACAGCGCGCTGCCCGCCGGGATGAGCCGCGAGGCGCTGATTGACCGCATCCATGGCTGGAAGGCAGGGGCCGCGGCGGGGGAGACGGGTTCCGATCCGCCGATGTGACAGTTCGGGAGGGAACGAGGGTGACGGCGCGCCGTGAATGCGTGCCCTGCGGCCGCTGCAGGACCCCGATGCAGCTCGGCATCCCGAATGCGCAAGGTTTCAGAAAGATCAGGCTCGCGCCTGCGTGAAATAATTGGAAGAGACCTCTGAATGTGCCAGCTTTCAGACCAATCAAATCTGCGCGCGTGTAAAGTAATTCGAAGAGACCCCTGCAAAACACCGGCGCGACGGGGCATCCTGGGCGAGACGCGTTTTCTGCCAATGCGTATTGCACGCGCGTAAAGTAATTAGAAAATAATTTCCCAATCAATATTTAACAAATAGGTGAAAATCAGGGACAAACTTCGCCGGCGCCGCATTTCGCGGCGCCCGAGCGCAACACCCGGGTCTGGCCGGTTGCGTTTTGCAAGCGCCTCTGACCATCAAAGGTAAAAACCGGAACATGTCGAGCCGATCCGACAATCGTCACCTGGCTACCGGCCCTCGCTGAAGGGTGATGACACCGGTGCCCCCCCCGACCGCTCTCAGCGCCGGAAGGGCCTCGCCGCGCGCACCCACCAGCCCGGATGGGCGCGGGCGATTGCCGCCGCGGCCACCTCGGCCTCGTCCATTGCACGGCAGATGCCGAAGCAGGTGGCGCCGGAGCCGGACATGCGCGCGAGCCCGACACCGGGCTGCGCGGCCAGCGCCTCGAGCACCGCACCGATCACCGGCGCTGCCTCGATGGCCGGCGCCTGCAGGTCGTTGCCGGAGGCGGCCAGCCAGCCCAGCCAGGCATCGAGCCCGGCCCCGGCGGCCGGCGGCTCGGCAGGAGGGTGCGAAAACCGCCCGCCAAGGCGCGCGAACACCGCTGCGGTTTCGACCGCGACGCCGGGATTGACCATCACCAGCGCCAGATCGGGCAGGGCGGGCAGCGGGTCGAGCCGCTCGCCGATCCCGCGCATGCGCAGCGGCCGGCTTTCCAGACAGGCAGGCACGTCGGCACCGAGTGTCAGCGCTGTGGCCAACATGGTTTCGCGCGCGACCTCCCGGCCCGAAAGCCGTTCCAGCGCGCGCAGCGTCGCCGCCGCATCGGCCGAGCCGCCGCCGATGCCGCTGGCCACCGGCAGGTTCTTTTCCAGGGTGAGCGCGGCGGGAACCGCCGGGCCGGGCAAGGCCCGGGCCGCACCCAGCACCAGATTGTCCGCGCCCCCCAGCCCGGCGGCGAAGGGGCCGGTCACGCTCAGGCTGGTCCGGGGCGCGGGGCGAGCG
Source organism: Alphaproteobacteria bacterium (assembly GCA_003695135.1). Classification (GTDB taxonomy): domain Bacteria; phylum Pseudomonadota; class Alphaproteobacteria; order Rhodobacterales; family Rhodobacteraceae; genus J013. The sequence goes on from RFIR01000476.1 coordinate 11,715, forward strand.
GTGATGCTGTCGGCGGCATCGGCGAAGACGACCAGCGAATCGAGCAGGTGATAGCCATCGGCGCGGCGGCCGGTGACATGCAGGCTGAGATTGATCTTCGCCGGGGCCGGCTCGCGGACCGGCTCAGCCGCCATCGCCGGCTTCGGTCCGGGGCACGGCCGGTTTCGCGCCCTCCTCCTCCAGCACCCGGGTCAGCCCGACCTCCAGCTTGCGGCGGATGCGCGGGATCTCGGATTCCTCCGGCCCGAAGGACAGCGCCCGGCGCCACTGGAACCGCGCCTCCATTCGCCGCCCGACCATCCACAGAATGTCGCCGAGATGATCGTTGAGGATCGGGTCGTTGGGCACCAGCGACACGGCGCGTTCCATCGGCTCCACCGCTTCCTCGTAGCGGCCGAGCCGGTAGAGCACCCAGGCGAGGCTGTCGATGATGTAGCCGTCGCGCGGCCGCTTGGCGACCGCCTTGCGGATCATCTCCTCGGCCTCGGCATAGTTGCGGCCCATATCGGCCAGCGAATAGCCCAGATAGTTCAGCACCGAGGGCTGGTCGGGCTCCAGCTCCAGCGCCTTGCGGAAATCCGCCTCGGCCCGGTCCCATTCGCCGGAGCGCTCGAAGCAGATGCCGCGGTGGTAAAAGAGCGTCCAGTGGCGCGGCTGCGGGGCGCCGACCAGCCCGATCGCGGTGGTGTAGGCCTCCGCCGCCTCGGCATAGCGCTCCTGCCGGCGCAGCGTGTCGGCCAGCGCCAGGGCCGGTTCCAGCTCGCTCGGGTAGGATCGGGCCAGCCCGGTCAGCACGCCGATCGCCTCGTCCATGCGCCCCGCCGCGGCCATCGCGGCGGCGCGGGCGGTCTCGGCACGCAGGAACTGAGGTGAATCGGCCGGAACCTCGGCCAGAACCGCGATGGCAAGGTCATACTGCCCGTCCGTCTGCAGCAGCTCGGCCAGCAGCAGCCGCGCCTCGGCCAGATCGGGGCGCAGATAGAGCGCCAGACGGGTCAGCATGACGGCATAGTTGCGGCTCTGCTCGGCATTGCCGAGGGCGAGCGCGAAGCCGTAGAGCGCCTCGGCCACGCCCTCGGTGGCGTTGGGCACCAGCGTGAACCCGATCGGCGCCCCGGCCGCGATCCGCCGCCGCAGATCGGCAAGGCCCGGATCGCTGATCCCGCTTTCGGCGGCGGCATCGATGCGCGCCAGCGCCGATGCCCGGTGATCGGCAGCGGCAAGAATTTCCGCCTCGGCCCGCACCACCCGGCGCTGCCGGGCCAGAAAGCCCAGATCGCCGGCCTCGATCATGCGCGCGGCATCCTCCAGCCTGCCCGAGACCGCAAGCGCCAGCGTCGCGTGATAGAGGCCGAAGGCGCGCAGCGTGTCGTTGCCGGTCAGCGCGGCGAAGCGGGACTGGGCATCCTCTTCGTCATCGACCAGCGCCGCCCAGCCGCCGAGCAGCGCATAGAGCAGGTCGGAGAACGCCGCGCGATGCGCCTCGATCCGGCGCAGCGCATTGGGAAAGGCGCCGACCCGGATCTCCTCGACGGCCAGAAGAAGCGGCACCTGCCGGCTCTCGGCGCCGCGTTCCTCCAGTGTCCTGGCATGGCGCAGGGCGCCGGCGATGTCGCCGACCGCGACCGAGAAGATCATCGCCTTCTCGCGCAAGAGGTCGTTTTCGGCGTCGAACTGCACCGCGCGGGTGTAAAGCCGCGCGGCCGCGACCAGATCGCCGTTGATCTCGGCCGAACGTGCGCCGAGATAGGCGCCGGTCAGCCCGTCCTCGGCCGTGGCGGCGAGCGGAGAAGCGGCGATCAGGATCGCAAGGAGGACGGAGCGGAGCGGGCGGGGTCGCGAGCGGGGCACGGGGGGCGCTCTCCTTCGATTGGGATCGCGCGGCAATCTACGGCCCGCGGGCGCAACAGGCAAGCATGCCCCGCCCGTCGGTGCCGGGCAGGGATGCGCGGCCAGACCGGTGGCGGCGTCTAGACGCAGCGGCCGCCATCGACGGGCAGGATCACCCCGGTCAGGAACGACGCCTCCTCGGAGCTGAGAAACAGCGCGGCGGCGGCAAGGTCGGTGGTCTCGCACAGCCGGCCCAGCGGGATGGTGGCGAGGAACTTCTCGCGCGCTTCGGGGCTGTCGGGCTGGCCGATGAAGGTCTCCATCAGCCCGGTCGCGGCCAGCACCGGTGCCAGCGCATTGACCCGGATCCTGTCCGGCGCGAGATCGACGGCAAGCGACTTGGTCATCAGATGCACCGCGCCCTTGGTGGAGTTGTACCAGGTCAGGCCGGGGCGCGGCCTTATGCCGGCGGTCGAGCCGATGTTGAGCATCGAGCCGCCGCCGCGGGTGCGGAAATGCGGCACCACCGCATGGGTCATGTGGAAGATGGAATCCACGTTGATGGCGTAGAGCTTGCGGAAGGTGGCGTGATCGACCGAGAGCAGCGGGCCGTTGGGGTGGCTCCAGCCGGCATTGTTGACCGCGATGTCGAGCCCGCCGAAGGCCGCGATCGCCGCATCGACCGCCGCCCTGACCTGATCGCCGTCGGAGACGTCGCAGGCCACGGCGCGGGCGGCGTCGCCGATCTCGGCGGCCACCGCCTCGGCCCCCTGCAGGTTGATGTCGGCCAGCATGACCTTCGCGCCTTCCCGCGCAAAGACCCGGGCGATCTCGCGCCCGAAACCCGAGGCCGCCCCGGTGACGATCGCCGTCCTGTCCTTCAGCCGCATTGCCGTTCCCTCCCCCTTGCCGTTTGGCGCGCCGAATCCCTGGGCCGAAATCCTGATACGGCAGAGCCGTCACCGCAACCTTCGAGGTGAGGGGAATCGGGAACTGCGCGCGCGCGGTGCGGCCCGGAGCAATGTCTTGCGGGTGGGATGGAAAGATGATCGGAAGAGGCTCGCGCGGAAACTTGCCGGTCAGGCCCGGGCGAAGCGCCCATGTGCCGCGAAATGCGGCGCCGGTGAAGTCCCTGTTATTAGCAGAGACCCCTGCGAAACAGGATGCAGGCGGACGCCCGGAATGCACAAGGTCTTGCACGAATCATGATCGTGCGCGCGTAAAATAATTTGAAATTAATTCCTCAATCAATATTTATCAATCGACAGTGAAAACAAGAAGGGCGCATGTGGCGCCACAATTTCGTGGCGCCCGCGCGGAACGCTCGGGTCTGGCTGGTTGAGTTTTGCAGAGGTCTCTATAAGAGAGTCCTGCAAAACCCGGATGTAGACAGGCGTCCTGGATGTGCCAATTTTCAGACCAATCAAATCTGCGCGCGCATAAAATAATTAGAAAATAACTTCGCAATCAATATTTATCAATCAACAGTGAAAACAGGAAAAACGCACGTGGCGCCACAATTTCGTGGCGCCCGCGCGG
>RFIR01000477.1 GCA_003695135.1 Alphaproteobacteria bacterium
ATGTCGTCCTTGTAGGTGACGACCATCTGCCCCCCCTGCTTGATCTGTGCCTGCGCGAGGGATACGGCGCATATCAGCACGCCAGCGGCCAGCGCGGCCGCCTTTCTTGCGATCATCGTCTCTCTCCCTGTTTGCCTACGGGGGATCCCGTTCGGTTGATGGAGGGATGTTAGCGGTGGCGCACACGCGGATCAATGAGCGATGTCGCAAGGTCGGCGAGCAGGTTGCCGATCACGATTCCCGTCGCCGCCACCAGCGTCACGCCCATGATGATGGGGATGTCCAGACGCTGGATCGCCTGCCAGGCCAGCTGGCCGATGCCGGGCCAGCCGAACACCGCCTCGACCACCACCACCCCCTGCATGTAGAGCCCGATATCGATTCCGATCATCGCCACGATGGGCAGGATGGCGTTGCGCGCGCCATGCACCAGCACCACGCGCCACTCGCTCATCCCCTTGGCGCGCGCGGTGCGGATGTAGTCCTGGCGCAGCACCTCGATCATGCTCGACCGGCTCATCCGCGAATACCAGCCGGCGATGGTGATCCCCAGCGTCAGCGCGGGCAGCACCACATGCCACAACGTGCCGTACCCGCCCAGCGGGAACAGGCCCAGCTTGTGGGCAAACAGGTAGATCAGCAGCAGGCCGACCACGAATTGCGGCGCCGAGACGCCGGCAAAGCTGACCAGCATGACGATCTTGTCCGACGGGCGGTTGCGCCGGGTAGCCGAGAAGAACCCCGCCGGCAGGCCAATCAGCAATTCGAACAGGATGGCGGCAAGCATCAGCTGCAGCGTAGCCGGAAGCCGGCTGGCGATCAGCTCGGTCACCTCGGCCTTCTGGACATAGGACCGGCCGAGATCACCCTGCACCAGATTGCCCAGATAGCGGGCATACTGCACCGGCAGCGGCTGGTCGAGCCCCAGCTGCTGGCGGATCGATTCCACCGTCTCGGGCGAGGCGCTGCGCCCGGCGATCATGCGCACCGGATCAGCCGGGATCAGGAAGGTCAGCCCGAAGGTGATGATGCTGATGCCCAGAAGGATCAGCACCGCCTGCGCAAGCCGCCCAGCGAGAAAGCGCAGCATCAGTCCCGCCCCCGCTGGGTCGGGTCGAGCGCGTCGCGCAGCCCGTCGCCGACCAGATTGAAGGCGAGCGCCATCAGGAGGATCGAGATGCCGGGAAACACCACCAGCCAGGGCGCGGTCAGGAAGTAGGACTGGCTTTCGAAGATGATCCCGCCCCAGGACGGCGTCGGCGGCTGCACGCCGATGCCGAGAAAGGAAAGCGTCGCCTCCAGAAGCACGGTGACCGCGATGCCGAGCGTGCCCCAGACCAGGATGTGCGGGACCAGATGCGGCAGGATGTGCACGGTGACAATGCGCGGCCAGGCCGCGCCCAGCGCGCGGGCCGCCTCGATGTATTCGCGCTCGCGCAGGGCCCGGGTCTGGGTGTAGATGACGCGCGCGGTCTGCACCCAGTTCACCAGCGCGATCACCATCGCCACGATCCAAAGGCTGGGCTTGAGGATCGCGGCCAGCGCAATGGCCAGGAGCAGCGCGGGAAAGGCCATCATCATGTCGGTGAAGCGCATGATCGCCACGCCCACCCAGCCGCCGGCATAGCCCGCGATCACGCCCAGAAGCGTGCCGATGAACACCGCGACGGCATTGGCGACGACGCCGATGATCAGCGAGGTGCGCGCGCCATAGACCAGCCGCGAATAGAGGTCGCGCCCCAGGAGGTCGGTGCCCAGCCAGAAGCGCTCGTTGGGCGGCAGCGGCGCGCCCTCCAGCGTCAGCCCGTCGAAGAACTGCTCGTAGGGATCATAGGGCGTGATCCAGGGCGCCAGCGCGGCCGCCGCGACGACGATGACGATCACCGCGGCGCCGAACAGCGTCAGCCTGTCCCGGCGCAGGCGCCTCCATGCATCGTCCATGCTTGCGGCCTCTCATCCTCCCCGATGCCGCAATTATTGGCAAAAGCCGGCCGAACGCAAACCCGCACTTGCCCCCGGTCAGACCGACAGATTGCGCCGGGCCGGTCACCAGCTAGGGCGACGGTCCGTCGGGGCTGGCGAAAGACGCACCGCGCCGGCGCGTCGTCGCACCGACGAAGGCATGGCCGCGCCTTTCGGATCTGGGAAGGATGGTCGGGTTCAGGCTTGGAAGGGTCTTGGTGGAGCCAAGGGGAGTCGAACCCCTGACCTCTTGAATGCCATTCAAGCGCTCTCCCAACTGAGCTATGGCCCCACGCAGGCCGCTGGCGCGACCGATGCTTCAACTACTCGTCCCGGCCGCCGAGTTCAAGCCGTTTTCGGCGGCGGGGCGGGTTCAGCTTTCGCTGTCCTCGTCGGTGCGCTCGGCGATTTCATCGAGCGGCACGTCATCGTCGCCGTCATCCTCCTCGAGAATGTCGTCCCCAACCTCGATATCGCCATCGTCGTCATCGAGCAGATCGTCCTCGGGATCGACAGCCGCAGCCGCCTTTTCCGGCACGGCCTTCTGCTCGCTGCGCTCGGTCCGCGTCCGCTTCAGGCTGAGCTGGTCGAGAGTGAAACTCTCGCCGCATTCGGGGCAGGTGGCGGGGTCGTTGTTCAGGTCATAGAATCGCGAGCCGCAGCCGGGGCAGACCCGCTTCACGCCCCATTCAGGATTGGGCATCGCCCCCCCTTCGATCACGGTTGGCCAAAATCGCGTGGCCCATGCCACAGGCGATTCGGCATGTCAAACTTTTGCGCAGTGCGGCAAGAGATTTTTCAACCGGTTTGTTGTATCTTGATGCAGTGCAAAACAGGCCGTAGGTTAACCATTCGTGAAGGCCGCGCCAGTCGGCCGATCGATCGAAGCGGCCAGGAGTGTTGATGTGCTGTATCACGCCTATGAATTCGCCCATGCGGCGCTGAGCCCGATGCGGGCGGCGGCGCGGTTCGGGAAAGAGGCACTGGAAAGCCCGTTCAACCCATTTGCGCCCACCTATGGCGCCCGGGCCACCTCCGCCGCCTTCGAGATGTTCATCAATGCCACAAGGCGCTATGGCAAGCCCGAATTCGGACTGACCCATACCGAGATCGCCGGCGACCCGGTGCCGGTGGCCGAGGAGGTGGTCCTCAGCCGGCCGTTCTGCAACCTGCTGCATTTCCGGCGCGACTCGGCGCGGGCACGGGCGCGCAACGACCCCGCCGTGCTGATCGTGGCGCCGATGTCGGGGCATTTCGCCACGCTGTTGCGCGGCACGGTCGAGGCGATGCTGCCCGAGCACGAGGTCTACATCACCGACTGGATCGATGCGCGCGAGGTGGCGCTGTTCGAAGGACGATTCGATCTCGACGACTACATCGACTATGTCACCGAGTTCGTGCACCATCTCGGCCAGCGCGGCGAACGCCCCGCGGTCATGGCCGTGTGCCAGCCCGGCGTGCCGGTGCTAGCGGCCACCGCGCTGATGGCGGCCGAGGACGACCCGCTGCGGCCAGCTTCGGTCACGCTGATGGGCTCGCCCATCGACACCTCGCGCAACCCCAAGAAGCCCAACGACCTTGCCACCCAGCGCTCGCTCAGCTGGTTTCGCAACAACGTCATCGTCACCGTGCCCTGGCCGCACAAGGGCTTCATGCGCCGGGTCTATCCGGGCTTCCTGCAGCTTTCGGGCTTCATGACGATGAATCTCGACCGCCATGTCGATGCGCATGTCAACCATTACCGCAACCTGATCCGCGGCGATGGCGACAGCGCCGAGGCGCATCGCAGCTTCTATGACGAATATCTCGCGGTGATGGATTTGACCGAAGAGTTCTACCTGCAAACCATCGACCGGGTGTTCCAGCGCCGGCTGCTGGCGCGGGGCGAGTTCCATTATCGCGATCAGCCGGTCGAACCTTCCGCGATTGCCGACATCGCCTTCCTGACCATCGAGGGCGAGAAGGACGACATCACCGGCCTCGGCCAGACCGAGGCCGCGCATGATCTGCTGACCGGCCTGCCGGAGGAGAAGAAGGAGCATTTCGTCGCCCCGAAGGTGGGCCATTACGGCGTCTTCAACGGCACGCGCTGGCGCACCATGATCCAGCCGCGTGTGCGCGACTTCATCCGCGCAAGGCGGATGCCGGTCCGGGGCTGACCCGCTGCCGGACCGGTATGTCATCGAGCTTGCCGATCCCGAGGTCAGCATCCGGCTGCGCCGGTCGCGGCGCGCGCGGCGGCTGACGCTGCGGCTCGATGCGCGCGACGGCAGCGTGCATCTGACCGCGCCCGCCGGGCATCCGCACGAAACGCTCGATTCCGGCCTGCGGATGCCCGG
>RFIR01000478.1 GCA_003695135.1 Alphaproteobacteria bacterium
ACATCCGGCTGTTTCTGGGTACCCCTTTTATGGGTCCTGAGCCTAGAGGCCCCTGCAAAACTGCCTTCCAGAGTCGGGCGTTGCGCTCGGGCGCCCCGAAATGCGGCGCCGGCGAAGTTTGTTCCTGATTTTCACCTATTTAGTAAATATTGATTGGGGAATTATTTTCTAATTACTTTACGCGCGCGCAGTACACATTGGCAGAAAACACCTCCCGCCCGGATACCCCGTCGCGCCGGAGTTTCGCAGGGGACTCTTCTAATTATTTTACGCGCGCAGATCTGATCCTGCTGAACCCTCATGCATTCAGGATGTCCGCCTGCATCCGGGTTTTGCAGGGGGCACTAATAATTATTTTACGCACGCGCAGAATAGACCCTTCTGAACTCCCGTAATTTTAGAACCACCGTCTGCATACGGTCATTTTGGGCATCTCTTCCAATTCCTTCATACCCCGCACAATCCGCCGAGCAGATCTATCGGATCACCGTTGCAGCGCCGCCGGTTGCAGCGCGCCGGCATCGGGCAGGTGGCTGACCGGCTCGGTCACCTCGGTCAGCAGCTTGCGGCGGATCTTCTCGGGATAGTCGCGAAATCCGGTGGCGGCGATGACGAAGGCGCCCGGCCCAGCGATGACGCTGTCGCGATAGTAACCGGTCAGATCCGGCTCGCTGCCCTCGATCGCCAGCCCGTTGATGGTAAAGCCCAGCCGCATCAGGCTGCGGCGCACATCCTGCGGCGCGATGCCCTCGTTCGAACGGCCATCACCGGAGACGTCGATCACCTTGCGCGCGCAGTCCCCGACCTCGGCGAAGGTGCCGGAAGTGAAGATCAGCGCCTCGCCGATGCCGGTGGAGAAGTGTCGCCACAGCCGCGGCATGCGTTCGACCTCGACGGCCAGCGCCGCCAGCGCGTCGCGGCTCCCGATGCGGCGCCACGGGATCACCACCGCCTGCCGGGTGGAGCCGGTCCACTGCACCACCAGGATCGCCGCCTTGACCGCCACCAGCGCATCGGAGACCGAAGGGTCGCGCAGCGCCGCGGCCAGCCCGTCGCGCTGCAGCGCGAATTCCTGCGGGTCGACCGAGCCCGAGACATCGAGCGCCAGCGCCAGCGCCAGCCCGCAGGCCTGGGCGGGCGACGACAGGATCAGGCAGGCGGCAAGCGCCGCGGCAGAGACCAGGCCAGGCTTCATCGCACAAGCCTAGCCGCCGTGCCGGGCCGCGGGCAAGAACGCCGCGCAGGGCGGGGGTCACGAAACCGACAGGCCCGGCGCGTCACTCCGGGCAGATGCGCAGCACGTCCTCCTCGCCCCAGCTCTCGACGGGCGGGGCCGGGGTATCGATGCGAACCGCCTTCTCCTGCCCGTGGCGCGTGATGACGCCGCGCCCGGTCAGCAGGTTGACGTCGCAGGACATCGCGTCATCCGGCGCGAAGGTGTCGACCTCGCCGAAGGTCAGCCCCGCGACCACGAAGCGACCGCGGCGGAAGGCCACCGTCACCGCCATCTCCCACTTGTTGCGGCCGATGCCCCAGTTGGAGCTGCGCACGATCAGGCTGCCGCGCGCATTCACCTCCAGATGCGGCCCCTCATTGGGCTGGCCGCGCCAGACGATCGCCTCGCTCTGCGCCATCAGCCGGCCGCCGGCATCGTGGATCTGCAGCGCGATGCGATCGGTATCGAGCAGCGCCGCATGTTCCATCCGCCCGTCGCCGGTAAGATCGGCATCGAGCTCGGCCACCGCCTCCTGCGCCGCGGCCGGGCCGGCGAGGAGGAGCGCGAGAAGGGCCGCCCTTACCACTGCCCCGTATTCTCCATGCTCAGCCAGGGCTCGGCCGGCTCCTTCGCCTCGCCCCTCTGCAACAGCTCGATGGAGATGTTGTCGGGCGAGCGCACGAAGGCCATGCGCCCGTCGCGCGGCGGCCGGTTGATGGTCACCCCGTTCTCCTGCAGATGCCGGCAGGTGGCATAGATGTCGTCGACCTCATAGGCGAGATGGCCGAAATGGCGGCTGTCCGAGGGCAGCCCCTCATCGCCATCCCAGTTGTAGGTCAGCTCGATCGGGCATTCGTGCTGCCCGGGCGGGGCCATGAACACCAGCGTGTAGCGGCCCTGCTCGCGGTCGATGCGCCGCGTCTCCTCCAGGCCCAGAAGCCGGTAGAAGGCCATGGATTTCTCCAGATCCTTCACCCGCACCATGGTGTGCAGATATCTGATGCCCATCGCTGGCTTCCCTCCCTTGCCGGTGGCCGTCGACACGGCGCTAGCATCCCTGCCCCGGCCGATGCAAGCGCAGCCCGGCGGGCCAGCCGGCCGCAATCTCCATTTTCGGCCCCGCCTGTCACGATATGGGAGTTTTCACGCGCGCACCCCCTGCATATAGTATGCGGCGAATCGAGGAGAGGCCATGGCCGAGACCGATAGCGAGACCGAGACCGACCCCTCAGCCGAGATCGCCGAACTGCGTGCGCGGCAGTCCCCGACCCGCCGCGCCGTCTCCGAGGGCATGGAGGCACGGCTGCACACGCTGCACCCCGTGCTCGACCACGGCTTCGTGCGGGTGGTCGACTACATGGGCAACGACGCGGCCATCGTGCAGGCGGCGCGCGTCTCCTACGGCGCCGGCACGCGCAGGGCGCGCGACGATGCCGGGCTCATACGCTATCTGATGCGCCACTGGCACTCGACGCCCTTCGAGATGTGCGAGGTCAAGCTGCATGTGAAGCTGCCGATCTTCGTCGCCCGGCAGTGGATCCGCCACCGCACCGCCAACGTGAACGAATATTCGGCCCGCTATTCGATCCTCGACCGCGAATTCTACATCCCCGCGCCCGAGCAGATTGCCGCGCAGTCGCGCAGCAACCGGCAGGGCCGCGGGGAGACGCTTGGTGGGGGGGAAGCGGCGCGGGTTCTCGAGCTGTTACGCGAGGACTCGCGCCGCTGCTATGACCATTATCAGGAGATGCTGGGCGAGGGGATCGGGCTGGCACGCGAGCTCGCCCGCATGAACCTGCCGCAGAACATCTATACCCAGTGGTACTGGAAGACCGACCTGCACAACCTGTTCCATTTCCTGCGCCTCAGGGCCGATGCGCATGCGCAATACGAAATCCGTGCCTATGCCGAAGTGATCTGCGCCATTGTCGCCGACTGGGTGCCGCTGGCCTGGGCGGCGTTCGAGGATTATCGACTCGGCGGGGTGCAGCTTTCGGCCAAGGGGCTCGATTGTGTCCGCCGGATGCTGCGCGGAGAGACGGTGACGCAGGAGAATTCGGGCATGAGCAAGGGCGAGTGGCGGGAGTTCGAGGGGGTGATAGGAGGGTAACCTTGCCAGATATCATCCAACCAGAAAGCACATTTTGGAGTGCACTACTCACGATCTCTGCCTTTGCGCCAGGATTTTTAATCTCACTACTTAGACAAAGTTTTATTACTGGTAGGTTGGAAACAATATCAAATCGTGTATTTGAATATACGCTAGTATCATGCATATACTATAGTGTTACATTGCCAATATTTTTGTATATAGAGATAGTCAATTATCTATCTATATTGATACTATTTTTTGTTCTTCCTATATTAACTGGAGCTATCTTTGGAGTGCTGTATAAAAAGTCTGCGCTAGAACCTATATGGAGTTGGCTTGGCGTAGGGCCTGTTGACCCAGCACCCACCTCTTGGGACTATGTTTTCAATAAAGCTAGAGGTAGACGAGGTATCATCATCACACTTACCGATGGACGTTCTATAAAAGGTTACTATGGAATAAATTCATTTGCTTCAAGTGACTTAAATCACCGTGACATATTTATTGAAGATGTGCGGGGTGAGCATTTCGAGTATATAGAGGAGGACAAACGAGTGCATAGCATCTGGATCAAGGAAACAGAAATTGCTATGATAGAGTTTATCGAGTCTTAGGAGACAAAGATGACCAGCGATAAAGGAAGACCCATTGGCAAGATGCCCGTCAAGATTGAAAAAGGCTACAAACCGTCAACTTCAGGCGGCGGGAAGCCGCACAAGGGACATCCTGGGTCAACTGGATCTTCAGATAAAGAAAAGCCTCCCTCAGGAAAATCGGGGGTCCCACGAAAAGGCAACTAATTTCATGGGGAGGAGGTGTTGATTTATTACGGTGATGCACTAAATTGAATTGTATAGGCGCCGCTAAATGCCACGCCATATACGTTCTTTCTACTTTTACTGTTGATTGACAAATATTTATTGGGTAATTATTTTTTAACTATTTTGTGCACGCAATCCTGGTCCACTAGAAATCTTTCGCGTTCAAATTGACTGCTTGCAACTTCCGTAGGGCGCGCATTCATGGCGCGCCGTCACGCGTGGTCCCAGGCCCGCGTTCCGATGGTGCGCCATGAATGCGCACCCTACGAAATCCGCGCCATTCATTCCGGGCCCCAACGCAAGGGCATACGGCCGCCATTGGGCGAGCGGGTGAGCCCGATCGGGCGTGACATGCTCTGATTGCTGCACGCGCGCGATCCTGATTTCCCGAATGCGCTACGCGTTCCTGATCATGTTCTCCAGCCCTCGGCAGCGGCCATCGCCCCGCGATGCTTCCGGAGCCACCGCCACCTCCCCCCGCTCACCCGAACAGGCCATGGACGAACCAGCCGCCCGGCATCTCGCCCCCGCGCGCCTCGAACAGCCACAGCCGCGTGCCGTCCCCGGTCTCCACCCGCCAGTAGTCGCGCGGGCCGGAGCGCCAGGCCGGATCGTCGAGCCACCATTCCGGTGCGATCCGCTCCGGCCCGCCGGCATGGGCGATGTCGTGCCAGCGCCGGCGCCAGCGGATGCGTTCAGGCGGGCGGGCGCCGGTCACCTGCACCGGCTCGGGATCAAACAGCACCATCGGGCGCGGCGCGGGCGGCGCCGGCCAGTTTTCGGCCGGGCGCGTGAAGGCGGCGGCAGCGCGGATCGCGGCCTTTTCGGGGATGTGGCTGTCGGCGGGCTGCAGGCGGATCAGCCGCTCCAGCCCCACCCGCGCGCCCAGCCGGCCCAGGAGCGCGTCGAAGGCATCGCCGCCGCCGGCTCCCAGCCGCGCGCGCGCCTCGGCCTCCGCCTCCAGCCCGCCCTTGTGCTGGCGCGGGGCGAGCGGCTCCACCGCGCTGGCGGCAAGGCGCAGCATGTCGATGCCGAAGCCCGCCTCGACCGCGTCGAGCTTCATCGCCAGGAGCGGCGCGATGCGCCCGGGCTCGCGCCCCGGCCGGGCCAGCGCCACCTCGATCGCCGCCATGCTGTGATCGGTGCGCCTCAGCTC
>RFIR01000479.1 GCA_003695135.1 Alphaproteobacteria bacterium
AGAGCCCTTCGGGCGGCGGGCCGCTTTGCCAGAACACGTCGATCGGAATGCCGCCGCGCGGGTACCAGTAGCCGCCGACCCGGATCCATTTCGGTTCGACGGCCTGAACGATCCGCTGACCGATCTCCACCGTGCAGTCCTCGTGGAACGCCCCGTGATTGCGAAACGAGGCCAGAAACAGCTTGAGCGATTTCGATTCGACCAGCCAGTCGCCGGGCACGTAGTCGATGACGATATGGGCGAAATCGGGCTGGCCGGTCACCGGGCAGAGCGAGGTGAATTCGGGGCAGGTGAAGCGGGCGACGAACAGCGCGCCGCGCTTGGGGTTCTCCACCGGATCGAGCACCGCCTCGGCCGGGCTCGCCGGCATCGGGGCCGATTTGCCCAGCAATGCCGGATCCTTCATCGCCCGACATCCGCAACCGGAGGCGCGCGGAACGGGCAGTCCCGGCAGAATGCGCGAGCCATGTCGTTACTTCGCCTCCCTGAAGGTGACCTGATGAGCCCAGTTCGCGCCGTCGCTGAGGGTCAGGCTGTCGAAATTCATCATGTAGAGCACGTCATAGAAGGTGACGTCCTCCGACAGCCCGGCGCGGCGGAAATAGGGCGTGTCGCGGATCTGCGAGGTCAGGAGCGCCATATAGGCCCGCGCGCGGAAATGGGTGCGGAACACATTGTCGTCGAGCGCGACGATGATCAGCTTTTCCGCCGCCGCCCCCTTGGTGAAAACGGCCACCCGCGCGAATCCCTGTTCGATCTGGCGGCGGTTGAGTGCGATGGCGAGCTCGATGCGTTCCTGGCGCGTGGCTTCGCGCGGCCCCAGCGCGCGGTCGAACACCTCGCGCGAGGTGATCTTGGGATAGTAGTAGCCCTCCTGCCGCTCCTCGGCCGAGGTTTGAAGGGCAGGCAGGGCAAGCGCGATCACGAGCAGGGCAAGGCGCAGCATGGCGGTCTCCTCCCGATAAGGCCCTGCCATTGTGGCATCGCGCGCGCCGGGGCGAAAGCGGCGAACCGCGCCAGTGCCTCAGAACAGCCCGTCGATCTGCCCGGCCTCGTTGATATGGATCGCCTCGGCCGCCGGCACGCGCGGCAGGCCGGGCATGGTCATGATCTCGCCGCAGATCGCCACCACGAAGCCGGCCCCGGCGCTGAGCCGGACCTCGCGGATCGGCACGCTGTGCCCGGTGGGAGCGCCGCGCAGATTGGGATCGGTCGAGAAGGAATACTGGGTCTTGGCCATGCACACCGGCAGATGGCCGAAGCCGGCCGCCTCCCAGTCGCGCAGCTGGTCGCGGATCTTCTTGTCGGCCAGCACCTCGTCGGCGCGGTAGATCTCGCGCGCCACCATCTCGATCTTCTCAAACAGCCCCAGATCGTCGCGATAGAGCGGCGCGAACTGGGCCTGACCGCTGTCGGCGATCTCGACCACGCGCCGGGCGAGATCGAGCGCCCCGGCCGAGCCGTTGGCCCAGTGCGTGCACAGCACCGCCTCGGACCCGTGGCTGGCGACATAGTCCTTCACCGCCGCGACCTCGGCATCGGTATCGGTGACGAAATGGTTGATCGCCACCACCGCCGGCACGCCGAACTTCTTCACATTGGCGATATGCCGGCCGAGATTGGCGCAGCCCTTCTCGACCGCGGCAATGTTCTCGGTGCCGAGATCGGCGCGCGCCACCCCGCCATTGTGCTTGAGCGCGCGGATGGTGGCGACGATGACCACCGCGTCGGGCGACAGGCCGGCCTTGCGGCACTTGATGTCGAAGAACTTCTCCGCCCCCAGATCGGCGCCGAATCCGGCCTCGGTCACCACATAGTCGGCGATCTTCAGCGCGGTGCGGGTGGCGACCACCGAATTGCAGCCATGGGCGATGTTGGCGAACGGCCCGCCATGGATGAAGGCGGGGTTGTTTTCCAGCGTCTGCACCAGATTGGGCTGCATGGCCTGCTGCAAGAGCACCGTCATCGCCCCGTCGGCCTTGATGTCGCGGCAGGTGACGGCAGAGCGGTCGCGGCGATAGCCGATGATGATGTCGCCCAGCCGCCGCTGCAGATCCTCCAGGTCACTGGCGAGGCAGAGGATCGCCATGACCTCGGAGGCCACGGTGATGTCGAAACCCGCCTCGCGCGGGAAGCCGTTGGCGACACCGCCAAGGCTGGTCACGATCTGGCGAAGTGCGCGGTCGTTCATGTCCAGCACCCGCCGCCAGCTGACCCGCCGGGTGTCGATCGCGGCCTCGTTGCCCCAGTAGATGTGGTTGTCGATCATTGCCGACAGCAGATTGTGCGCCGAGGTGATCGCGTGGAAATCGCCGGTGAAGTGGAGGTTGATGTCCTCCATCGGCACCACCTGCGCATGGCCGCCGCCGGCCGCGCCGCCCTTCATGCCGAAGCAGGGGCCGAGCGAAGGCTCGCGCAGGCAGATCGTGGCCTTCTTGCCCAGCGCGTTCAGCCCGTCGCCGAGGCCCACGGTGGTGGTGGTCTTGCCCTCGCCCGCCGGCGTCGGGTTGATCGCGGTGACCAGGATCAGCTTGCCGTCGGGCCGGTCCTTCTGCGCGGCGATGAACTCGGCCGAGACCTTGGCCTTGTCGTGCCCGAAGGGCAGAAGCGCCTCGGAGGGGATGCCAAGCTTCGCGCCGATCTCCTGAATGGGCAGCTTGTGCGCCTCGCGCGCGATTTCGATGTCGGTCTTGGCCATGACGGGCAGCTTCCTTGCGGCGGTGATCGGATGATGACGAAAGGACGGGTCCGCCGCCGGTTCTGCCGCACGGCATGGGAGGGGACACGGCGATTTGCGACCCTTTGCAGGTCGTTTTCGCCCGGGTTCCGGGGGGCCTCGCTCAGCCGGTCCGCTGCAGGACGATGAAGAGCCGCCTGAAGGGATAGATCACCCCGCCCTCGGCATCGGGCGGATAGGCCTGGCCCAGAACCTCGTCATAGGCCGCCCAGAATGCCACCGTTTCGGCCGCATCGAGCTGCTGCAGGAAGGGGCGCGCCGCGGTCGATGCGGTGAAGTGGCGAACCGGATGCCCGTCCTCGGCCGGCGGCAGGATCTGCAGATATTCCGTCTCCCAGATGTCGAGCGTGCCCAGCCCGGCGAGCAGGCGCGCATACTCGCCCGGTGCGGCCACCGGCACCTTGTAGCGGTCCTGCGCAAATCGGTCGGGAAACAGCGACTGCGCGGTCTGGCGCAAGAGCATCAGCGCGGGGGCGGCGAACTGGCGCGGCATCTGAACGGCCAGAACGCCGCCCGGCGCCAGCATCGCGACCAGCCGCGGAAAGAGGCGCGGATGGTCGGGCAGCCAGTGCAGCGCGGCGTTGGAGAAGATCAGCGCAGGCGGCGCCTCGGGCTGCCAGTCGGCGATGTCCTGCAGCACCAGCCGGTCATAGAAGCCGGTGCGCTCGGCCTCCTCCAGCATCACCGGCGAATTGTCGATGGCGCTCAGCACCCGGTCGGGGAAGCGCGCGCGCAGCGCCGCGGCGACCTGTCCCGATCCGGCGCCGAGATCGGCGATCCCGCCCGGGCCGGGGTCGGGGATGCGCGCGATCAGATCGAGCGCGGGGCGCAGCCGCTGGTCACGGAACCGGTGATAGGCCTGCGGATCCCATGCCGCCGCGTGCGCCATGCCGGGTTCAGTTCGGCTGCGGTTCCAGCCCGCCCGAGCCGTCCGGCTTGTTGCGCGGCTTGCCCGCCTTGGGCAGCGACACCGCGGTTGCGGTGCCATCGGTGCCAGAGGTCTGATCGTCATCGCCGCGGTTGAGCTTCTCGCCGGCGATGACCCGGGTGATCTCGTCCCCGGTCAGGGTCTCGTATTCCAGAAGCCCCTGCGCAAGACGCTCCAGATCCTCGCGCTTCTCGGTCAGGATGCGCTTGGCCGTCTCATAGGCCTCGTCGACCAGCCGGCGCACCTCCTCGTCGATCACCCGCTGCATCTCGGGCGAGGCGCTCATGCCGTTGCCCTGGCTGCCGAGATAGGTCTCGCGCTCGTTGGAATAGTCGATGTTGCCCAGCCTTTCGGACATGCCGTACTGGGTGACCATGGCGCGGGCCATGCGGGTGACCTGCTGGATGTCGGATGAGGCGCCGGAGGTCACGTTCTCCTCGCCGAAGATCAGTTCCTCGGCCGCCTTGCCGCCCAGCGCCATCGCCAGCTTGGAGGTGAACCAGATCTTGGGCCGCGAGTAATAGTCGCGTTCCGGCAGGCTGAGCACCAGACCCAGCGCACGGCCGCGCGGAATGATGGTCGCCTTGTGGATCGGGTCGTGCTTGGGCACGTTCAGCCCGACGATGGCGTGGCCGGCCTCGTGATAGGCGGTCAGCTTCTTTTCCTCGTCGGTCATGATCATCGAACGCCGCTCGGTGCCCATCATCACCTTGTCCTTGGCGTTCTCGAAATCCTCCATGGTCACGAAGCGCTTGCCGGTGCGCGCGGCCATCAGCGCGGCCTCGTTGACCAGATTGGCCAGATCGGCGCCGGAGAAACCGGGCGTGCCGCGGGCGATCACCCGCAGATCGACATTCGGCGCCAGCGGCGTCTTGCGCGCGTGCACCTCCAGGATCTTGGTGCGCCCGTTGACGTCGGGGTTCGGCACCTGCACCTGGCGGTCGAAGCGGCCGGGGCGCAGGAGCGCGGGGTCGAGCACGTCGGGCCGGTTGGTGGCCGCGATCAGGATCACGCCCTCATTGGCCTCGAAGCCGTCCATCTCGACCAGCAGCTGGTTGAGCGTCTGCTCGCGCTCGTCATTGCCGCCGCCATAGCCGGCGCCGCGATGGCGGCCGACGGCGTCGATCTCGTCGATGAAGACGATGCAGGGCGCGTTCTTCTTGGCCTGCTCGAACATGTCGCGCACGCGGCTCGCGCCGACGCCCACGAACATCTCGACGAAATCGGAACCGGAGATGGTGAAGAAGGGCACCCCTGCCTCGCCGGCGATGGCGCGGGCGAGCAGCGTCTTGCCGGTGCCCGGCGGTCCGACCAGCAGCGCGCCCTTGGGGATCTTGCCGCCCAGGCGCGAGAATTTCTGCGGATCGCGCAGGAATTCGACGATCTCCTCCAGCTCCTCCTTGGCCTCGTCGATGCCGGCGACGTCGTCGAAGGTCACCCGGCCCGCGCGCTCGGTCAGCAGCTTGGCGCGCGACTTGCCGAAGCCCAGCGCGCCGCGCCCGCCCGACTGCATCCGGTTCATGAAGAAGATCCAGACCCCGATCAGCAGCAGGAAGGGCAACCACAGCGACAGGGTCTGGCCCCAGCGCGAGCCTTCCTGCGCCTCGACATCGATCTGCACGTCATGCGCGCGCAGCGTCTCGACCACATTGGCGTCGCGCGGCTGCACCACCTGGTAGCGCGCGCCATTGGCATCGCGGACATAGATTCGCTCGCCGTCGATACGCACCGATTCGACCTGGCCGTTCTCGACCCGGTCCATGAATTCCGAGAACGGAAGTGCGTCCGAACGCGTTCCTGTCCCGCCCGAGTTGAACACGCTGAACAGCGCGACCAGCAACAGGATGACGATCGCCCAGAAGGCCAGGCTCTTTGCGTTCCCCAAGCACGCCTCCCAATCTTTCCTTTGGGCGTGGCAAAGGCCGCCCTGCCCGATAGCGTCTACATATGCGCCGGATGCGTGGTTTCAACGTGGCGAAAACACCCACCGTCGCCGCCGGTCGGCCAGCTCGAATTCCGCCGACCATCCGTTCGCCAGCCCCGCCGCGGGGGCGGCGATCAATTCCGCACCATACCGCAATGCCGGGGTCGTGGCCAGCACCTCGGCCGGGGCAGGGGGGCGGCGCTGCTCCAGGCTGGCCGCGCCCTGCAGGCCGAGCGGGCCGATGGTCAGGCCGGGCGCGATGTCGGACAGGCTGCGCAGCCGCCAGCGGCGATCCCACAGCGCCCCGTTTGCCGCCGGGATGACCTCGGTGCAGCGCGCAGGTTCCCGGCGCAGGATCACCAGTGCGCCGCGCCGGCGGATGATGCAGCCGTGCAGCGAGGTTCCGCCTTCGGCCCCGCTGGTCAGCCGCGCCGCCAGCCGTTCCACCGCATCGAGACGCGGCGGATAGGCGGCGCCACCGACCGCGGCCAGAAGATCGGCGAGGAACTGGCTGGCGATGGCCTCCGGCGCCCTGGCAAGGGCTTCGGCGTCAAACCGCGCCTCGCCGAAGCGGGTGATTTCGAGAATGTCGTGGGCCAGCGCGCGTTCGGTGGCATCGAGCACCTCGCGCGCCGCGCGCATGTGCCGGGCGGTCTGGGCCAGCCGCTCCGCGCTCAGCCCCAACGGCGCCAGCGTCTCCAGCATCTGCCGCGCCTTGACCCGGTCGAAGGCGGGATCGTCGTTGGAAGGATCCTCGATCCAGTCCCAGCCGCGGGCGCGCAGGAAATCGCGCAGCGCGGAACGGCGTTCGTGCAGCAGCGGGCGCAGCCAGACCAGATCGGCCTGGGGCGCGATCTCGCTCATCGCCCCCAGACCGGCAACGCCAGAGCCGCGCGCCAGCCGCATCAGGAAGGTCTCGGCCTGATCGTCGGCGGTATGGCCGGTGGCCACCGCC
>RFIR01000480.1 GCA_003695135.1 Alphaproteobacteria bacterium
AAAGTAATTAGAAAATAATTCCCCAAACAATATTTATCAAATAGATGAAAATCAGGAACAAACTTCGCCGGCGCCGCATTTCGCGGCGCCCGAGCGCAACGCCCGGATCTGGCGGGCGGAGTTTCGCAGGGGTCTCTGACAGAGAGACCTGCAAAACCCGGATGTAGACAGGCATCCTGAATCTGCCGGTTTTCAAACCCATCAAATCTGCGCGCGCATAAAATAATTAGAAAATAAATTTGCAATCAATATTTTACAATCAACAGTGAAAATATGAAAATCGCATGTAGCGCCACATTTCGCGGCGCCCGAGCGATGCGACAGGGCCTGGCCGGCAGGGTTTCGCAGGGGTCTCTGAAAGACAATTCCCCAATCAACAGTGAAAACAGGAGAAACCTCTCCGTCGCCACAATTTCGTGGCGCCCGAGCACCTCGGCACGGGCTGGCGCTGTCTGCCGCGATTCCCGACCGTCATGCCGTCCTGTCCCGATCGGGCCGGATGATCGCGATCACCGTGACCTTTCCCGCGCCTCGACGCTCCTGATTTCGACCGGTTCGGACATTCTCGCCAGAGGAGTCGGTCGAAGGGGCGGCCGGTAAAAGCGGCCGCGGGGGTTCGGGCGGATCCCGCCCGAATCTCCGTCTCGAATCCCGCCTCGAGGCTTCACTGATCTCCAAAATACCCCTGGAGGCATTCCCGAGCCGCCACATGCGCGCCGGGCACTCTCGTCGCGCGCTGCGGCCATTCCCGATCAGCCCTCCGCCGCACCCCGCATCAGTTCGACCAGCGCAGCGACCTCACTTCCCGGCGTGCCGGTCAGCATGGCCTCGGCGGCGGACAGCCTCGCCGCGGCCGGCTTGTTCTGGCCCAGCTTCCAGCTGCCGTCATGGTACTCGATGGTCAGCAGAACCGGCACGATCATGCGCTCGAGCCGCGCCAGTACGGCCTCGTCGAGCTTCTCCATCCGCCAGGGCGGCTTGGCGAGCCGGCGCTCGAACTCTGCCGACAGCGCCGCGAGATGCGGGCGCAGCGCGGCGGCCGGACGCCGCTCCAGCCGCCCGCGCAGATGCACGGCGACATAGTTCCAGGTCGGCACCTGATCGGCGATGCCGTACCAGCCGGGCGAGACATAGCCGTCCGGTCCGGTGACGGCGAGCAGCGCAGGTTGCGGAGTATCCAGCCGGCGCAGGATCGGGTTGGAACGGGCCAGATGCATGCCGATGCGCCCGTCCCCTTCGATGACGAAGGGCAGATGCGCCGCCAGCGGGCCGGTCTCGGCGCTCAGGATCAGCGTTCCGAAACCGCGCGCGCGGGCGAAGTCGAGGCAGCGCCCGGCATCGGCGTCGCGAAAGACTGGATTGGGGTGCATGGCAGGCTCCGTCGCTCCGGGCGAGGGCGCGAGGATGGATTGCTGCGCAGGCGCTTGCAAGCCACGCTTGCGGCGGCCCGCTTCAGCCGCTAGAGGAAGCCGCGTCCAATCGGGCTCACCCGCCCGGAGAACGAAGCGAATCCGGGCATGCGCCAGCCCGCCGCGATGGCGGGCGCATTCGCGCCCACCCGGGCGCTCGCATGCCCTCGCGTCGGGAGCACGGATGAAACGCAGTGAATGCGACAGGCTTCAGCGTAGCGCCGCCATGCCCGAACCCGCCTTCCGCTACGCCCCGCCCGATGCGCCGCTGAAGGTCATCCATGCCGACCGGCACGTTCTGGTGATCTCCAAGCCGGTCGGGCTGCTGTCGGTGCCCGGGCGCGGCGAGCATCTGCGCGACTGCGTGGCGGTGCGAGCGCGCGAGCGGTTTCCGGAGGCGCGCATCGTGCACCGGCTCGATCTCGACACCTCCGGTATCATGGTGCTGGGGCTGGGGGCGGCGGCGCATCGGCGGCTGTCGATGCAGTTCGAGGCGCGGCGGGTCGATAAGAGCTACATTGCCCTCGTCTGGGGTCGCCCGGCCGAGCGTTCCGGGCGCATCGAGCTGCCGCTTTCCTACGATCCGCCCAACAAGCCGCGCCAGAAGGTCGATTTCGCCCATGGTCGGCCGGCGGTGACCGAGTGGGAGGTGATCGGAGACTCGCCGCATGGCGCGCGGCTGCGGCTCGAGCCGCTGACCGGGCGCAGCCACCAGCTGCGGGTGCACATGGCCGCGCTCGGCCACCCGATCCTGGGCGATCCGCTCTATGCCGACGGTCCGGCGCGCGCGGCCGCCACGCGGCTGTGCCTGCATGCCGAGACGCTCGCCTTCGACCACCCTGCTCATGGCAGGCGGATGTGCCTTGCCGATCCCTGTCCGTTCTGAGATGCGGCCTGCCCGATCCGTGGCACCGACACCCGCCATGAGCCTGCGCGGAGTTAACGCGATCGTGAACACGTTCCGATCTGGTGCGGCTACCGAAACCGGCTAGCATGCTGGCTGCTGTGCCGCTTCGCGGCCGGATAATCTGGAACCTGCCCCGCGTGCAGGTCCTGTCAGGACGGAGGATGGCGAATGAAACTCACAACCCTGCTTGCGGCCGGCGTCATTGCGGCACTCGCGGCCGGCGCCGCGACCGGGCATCCCAACCACGCACCGACCAATATCAAGGATCCGATCTCGATGCGCCAGGCGCTGATGGCCGATAATGGCGCGCTGGCCAAGATGGGCTTTGCCATGATCAAGGGC
>RFIR01000481.1 GCA_003695135.1 Alphaproteobacteria bacterium
CGCCATGGGGAATGGCAAAGGTCTTGTGCAGGTTGAGATGGCCGACATCGGCGCCGAAATCCCCCGGCCGGGCCAGCCCGACCAGCGCGTTGAGATTGGCGCCGTCGAGATAGACCTGCCCGCCATGGGCGTGGGTGATGCGGCAGACCTCGCGCACCGTGTGCTCGAACACGCCATGGGTCGAGGGATAGGTGACCATGCAGGCGGCCAGACGGTCGCCCGCCTCCTCGGCCCGGTGCCTGAAATCCTCCAGATCGATGTCGCCGTTCTTCGCCGTCTTCACCGCCACCACCTGCATCCCGGCCATGTTGGCCGAGGCCGGGTTGGTGCCATGCGCCGACATCGGGATCAGGCAGATGTCGCGATTCGCCTCGCCGCGCGAACGGTGCCAGGCGCGGATGGTCATCAGCCCGGCATATTCGCCCTGCGCGCCCGCATTGGGCTGGAAGGAGAAGGCGTCATAGCCGGTAATCGCCTTCAGCTTTTCGGCCAGATCGCCGATCATCTCGGCATAGCCGCGGCACTGGTCCTTAGGCGCATAGGGGTGGATGTCGGCGAATTCCGGCCAGGTGATCGGCATCATCTCGGCCGTGGCGTTGAGCTTCATGGTGCAGGAGCCCAGCGGGATCATCGACCGGTCGAGCGCCAGGTCGCGGTCGGCCAGACGGCGCATGTAGCGCGTCATCTCAGCCTCGGCGCGGTTCATGTGAAAGACCTTGTGGGTGAGATAGGGCGTCTCGCGGATCAGGTCTTCGGGCAGGCGATAGGTCTCGCCGGTCTCGTCGAAGCCGAAATCGCCGCCGAAGGCGCGCCACACCGCCTCGATGGTCTCCGGCCGGGTCCGTTCGTCGAGGCTGATGCCGATGCGGTCATCGCCGACCCGGCGCAGATTGACCCCGTTGGCCACCCCGGCATTCAGGACCACGTTCTGCAGCGCGCCGACCCGCACGGTGACGGTGTCGAAGAACGCCTCCGGCTCGACGTGATAGCCGAGCCGCTCCAGCCCCTCGGCCAGCCGCACCGTCTTGCGGTGCACGCGCTGGGCGATCGCCTTGATGCCGCTCGGACCGTGAAACACCGCATACATCGACGCCATCACCGCCAGCAGCGCCTGGGCCGTGCAGATGTTGGAGGTCGCCTTCTCGCGCCGGATGTGCTGCTCACGGGTCTGCAGTGCCAGCCGGTAGGCGGGGTTGCCGCGCGCGTCGATGGAGACGCCGACCAGACGGCCCGGCATCGAGCGCTTGTAGGCATCGCGGGTGGCGAAATAGGCCGCATGCGGCCCGCCATAGCCCATGGGCACGCCGAAGCGCTGGGTCGAGCCGACAGCGATGTCGGCCCCCATCTCGCCCGGCGATTTCAGGAGCGCCAGCGCCAGGATGTCGGCGGCGACCACCGCCAGCGCCTGCGCCTCGTGCAGCGCGGCGATGGCCGGGGAAAAGTCGCGCACCCGCCCCAGCGTGCCGGGATACTGGAAGATGGCGCCGAAGACGGCTGCGGCATCCAGATCGGCCAGCGGATCGCCGGTCACGATCTCGATGCCGAGCGGCGCGGCGCGGGTATGGATCACCGCGATGGTCTGCGGGTGGCAGTTCTCGTCGACGAAGAAGGTGTCGGATTTCGACTTCGCCACCCGATGCGCCATCGCCATCGCCTCGGCCGCCGCCGACGCCTCGTCGAGAAGCGAGGCATTGGCGATCTCCAGCCCGGTCATGTCGCAAACCATGGTCTGGAAGTTGAGCAAGGCCTCAAGCCGGCCCTGGCTGATTTCCGGCTGATAGGGCGTGTAGGCGGTGTACCAGGCGGGGTTTTCGAGGATGTTGCGCTGGATCACCGGCGGGGTGACGGTGCCGTAGAAGCCCTGTCCGATCAACGAGACCAGCACCCTGTTTTTCCGCCCCGTCTCGCGCAGCTTGTGCAGCGCCTCCTGCTCGGAGAGCGGCGGCCCCCAGTCGAGCGGCGCGGCCGCGCGGATTTCCTCCGGCACCGCCTCGTCGATCAGCGCGTCGAGGCTCTTGACCCCGACCACGGCGAGCATCTCGGCCATCTCCTGCGGCGAGGGGCCGATATGGCGGCGATTGGCGAAATCATAGGGCTGGTAGCTTGTGGGCTCGAAACTCATCTGGCCGGCCTCCTCAGCCGATCAACTCCGCATAGGCATCGGCATCCATGAATTCATCGAGCGCGCTCGGATCCTCGATCTTTATGCGGAAGAACCAGCCCTCGCCGGTGGGGTCCTCGTTCACAAGGGCGGGATTGTCGACGATGGTCTCGTTGATCTCGACGATCTCGCCATCGAGGGGGGCAAGAATGTCCGAGGCCGCCTTGACCGATTCGATGGTGGCGACCTGATCGCCCTTGGACACCGTCGCGCCCATCTCGGGCAGCTCGATGAAGACGATGTCGCCGAGCTGTTCGGCGGCATGCTCGGTGATTCCGACGGTGACCACCCCGTCTTCCTCATCGAGCCATTCGTGCTCCTCGGTATATTTTGTCATCGTTCCGGCCTCAGTTGCGCTTGTAGCTGGTTGGATGGAAGGGCATCGGGCAGACGCGCATCGGCACGCGCCGCCCGCGCAGTTCGGCAAAGATGCGGGTATCGTTTTCGGCCATCGCCGCGGGCAGATAGCCCATGGCGACCGGGGCGCCAAGGCTGGGCGCGAAGCCGCCGGAGGTGACGGCGCCCACGGCTTCCGCCGCATCTTCCCGATCGAAGAGGGGTGCATGGGCGCGCACCGGGGCGCGGCCCTCGGGCTTGAGCCCCACGCGCAGACGCGCCGGCCCGGTCTCCAGCTCGCGCAGAATGCGCTCGGCACCCGGAAAGCCGCCCTCGCGGGCGCCGCCGCGGCGGCGGACCTTCTGGATCGCCCAGGCGAGATTGGCCTCCACCGGCGAGGTGGTGGTGTCGATGTCCGAGCCATAGAGGCATAGCCCGGCCTCGAGCCTGAGCGAATCGCGCGCGCCCAGCCCGGCCGGCTCCACCTCCGGCTCGCCGATCAGCGCGCGGGCCAGCGCTTCGGCCGCGCCGGCGGGCACCGAGATCTCGAAGCCGTCCTCGCCGGTATAGCCCGAGCGCGAGACGATGCAGTCCGCCCCCGCGATCGTCATCTCCGCCACATCCATGAAGCGCAGGGCAGTGACCCCCGGCGCGTGGCGGGCCAGCGCCGCCCCGGCCTTCGGCCCCTGCAGCGCGATCAGCGCCCGGTCGGGCAGCCATTGCGCGGCCTGACCCAGATGCGCCTGCAGATGGGCGAAATCGGCCGCCTTGCAGGCGGCATTGACGACAAGAAACAGCCGCTCGCCGAGATTGGCCACCATTAGATCGTCGAGGATGCCGCCATCGGCATTGGTGAACATCGCATAGCGCTGCCGGCCGGGCTTCAGCCCGAGCACATCGACCGGCACCAGCGATTCCAGCGCCTCGGCCGCCTCCGCGCCTTCCAGCACGATCTGGCCCATATGCGAGACGTCGAACAGCGCCGCCGAGGCTCGGCAGTGCAGATGCTCCTTCAGCACGCCTGCCGGATACTGAACCGGCAGCGCATAGCCGGCAAAGCCGACCATCTTGCCGCCCAGCTCGGCGTGCAGTCCGGCAAGCGGCGTCTGCAGCAGCGTGCCCGCCTCGTCCGGCGCGCTCATCGGGTATCTCCCGCTTCGCGGGTTCGGGGCTTCGAAGCGCCGGACGGCGCCTTGGTCTGGTGCATGTCTCCTCCGCGACGCCCCGCAGGACGCACACGGACTCTTACCGCCGGCGGGGGTCTGCCGACGCTAGCAGGATTCGCGCGCCGGCTTCAAGAATTCGCGCTGGTGGCAGGTCAAATGGCCGTGTGACGCGGATTCCGCCCGACGGGGGCTGTTCATCCGCCGCCGGTCGCGCTTTATTGTCCGCCAAAGGTCATAAACCGCCACCGCCGAACCCGGGGCGAAGAGATGAGGGAGACTGGTCATGAATCGTGTCATTGCGGTTGTCGGCGCACCGGGAACGGGAAAGTCGACCCTGACCGACAGGCTGTGTGCGATCGAGGGCAATCCGGCGCCGCCGGCCTCGGCAACCGGCATCCGCGTGGCCGAATTCACCTATCTGGGCGACAACTGGACCGCCATCGACTGCCCGGGCTCGATCGAGTTCCTGCAGGACAGCGTCGACGCGCTGCTGGTCGCCGATGCGGCGGTGATCTGCGTGCCGCCCGACCCGGAGGCGGCGGTGCTGAGCGCGCCCTATCTGCGGGTGCTCGAGCAGGCCGGGACGCCGAGCTATGTCTTCGTCAACAAGATCGACGATGCGCAGGGGCGGGTGCGCGACATCGTCGCCGCGCTGCAGGATTACGCCAATCACACCATGGTGCTGCGCCAGGTACCGATGCGCGACGGCGAGAACGTCGTCGGCGCCATCGACCTCGTCTCCGAACGGGCGTGGAAGTATCGCGACGGCGAACCCTCGGCGCTGGTGCAGATCCCCGAGGATCTGCGCGACCGCGAGGCCGAGGCGCGCAGCGAGCTTCTGGAGAGCCTGTCGGATTACGACGACTGGCTTCTGGAAGAGATCATCGAGGATCACGAGCCCGCCCAGGGCCCGCTCTATTCCATCTGCGCGCGGGTGCTGCAGGAAAACAGGGTGATGCCGGTGCTGATCGGCGCGGCCGAACGCGCCAACGGTCTGAACCGGCTGATGAAGGCGCTCAGGCACGAGACGCCGGGGCCGGAGGCGCTGCGCGACCGGCTGGCCGAATCGGCGGGCGCCGACGCGCCGATCCTCGCCGCCGGCTTTCACGGCGAGCACCGCAAGCATGTCGGCCGCACCGTGTTCCTGCGCGCCTTCTCGGGCGATCTGAAACCCTCGGCCACGCTGGCCGGCGGGCATCTGGGCAGCTTCGTCTCCGCCGCGACCGGCAAGGCGCTGGAGGGCGAGGCGCTGCAACCCGGTGCGGTGGTCGGCGCGGTCAAGTCCGACCATCTGGAGACCGGCAAGCTCTACACGCAGGACGCCAACCTGCCCGGGCCGGACTGGCTGAAGGGGATGCGGGGCGAGTATGAACGTCTGCTGCTGCCCGCCAGCGAGAAGGACGAGGTCAAGCTCTCCTCGACCCTGGCGAAGGTGGCCGCCGACGACCGTTCGATCGAGGTCGGACAGGATCCCGAAAGCGGTGCCATGCGCGTGGCCTGCCCCGGTCCGCTGCGGCTGCGGGTGCTGCGCGAGCAGCTGCAGGAGGTGTTCGGGCTGGCGACCGAGGAAGCGCCCGTTCCGCCGGTCTATCGCGAGGCGATCACCAAGCCCGTCGACGTGCATTACCGGCACCGCAAGCAGACCGGCGGCGCCGGGCAGTTCGCGGATGTGCGGATGACGGTGAAGCCGAATCCGCGCGGGGAAGGGTTTTCCTTCGAGGAGGTGGTCAAGGGCGGTGCCGTGCCGCGCAACTACATCCCCGCGGTGGAAAACGGCGCCCGCGACGCCATGGCCAAGGGGCCGCTGGGCTTTCCGGTGGTCGATGTGCATGTGATCCTGACCGACGGGCAGCACCACAGCGTCGACAGCTCCGACATGGCCTTCCGCATCGCCGGCCGCATGGGCGTGCAGCAGGCGCTCGCCGATGCCTCCCCGGTGCTGCTGCAGCCGATCTTTCTGGTGAAGTTCTACATCCCGTCGATCTTCACCGGCGGGCTGGTGCCGATCGTCTCGTCGCTCAAGGGCCAGGTGCTCGGCTATGACCGCGACGAGACGGCCAAGGGGTGGGACGTGTTCCGTGCCCTGCTGCCGGGCAGCGCCCTTGACGATCTCGCCGGCCAGCTGCGCTCGGTCACCCAGGGCGTGGGGCGCTTTTCGGCCGAGTTCGACCACTATCAGGAACTCTACGGCAAGGAGGCCGAGCGGATCACCGAGGAACGCGCGCAGGAACTGGCGCGCGCCTGAGCGAACAGAACGGCGCGGCCGGGCAGGGGCGGAGGCGTCTTGCCCGGACTGACGATGAACCCGCTGGCGCCCCCATGCGCGGGGCGTCGGGGGGCAGCGGGGTCAGGATCGTGGCCGCGTAAAGTATCTGGAAGAGACCCCTGCAAAACTCCACTGGCCAGACCCTGTCGCTTCGCCTGGGCGCCGCGAAATGCGGCGCCGGCATAGTTTGTTCCTGATTTTCACCTATTTGGCAAATATTGATTGGGGAATTATTTTATTATTACTTTACACGCGCGCAGTACACATTGGCAGAAAGCGCGTCTCGCCTGGGATGCCCCGTCGCGCCGGAGTTTCGCAGGGGTCTCTTCTAATTATTTTATGCGCGCGCAGATTTGATTGATTTGAAGCCTGACACATTTAGGATGCCTGCCTACATCCGGGTTTTGCAGGGGTCTCTTACAATCAACAGTGAAAACAATCACCACATGGCCGGCGCCGCATTTCGCGGCGCCCGCACGCGCCGGTGGAATCTGGCGTTTTCTGTCGCGAGGGCGCCCGCACGCCCGGCCTCCACCGGCGCTGCCGGACCGGACCGGACGACCCCGACGCCCCGCGCATCGGGGCGCCAGCGGAGTCCCCTTCAAGTCGCCGACCCCCGCCGCCCCTGCCGTGCCGTGCAGGTCATCGCGGGCTGCCGCGGGCTTGTGACGCGGTCCCCGATCGGTCGGATCAGGGGCGGGATGCTCCGGTTCATCGCGCCGCCGTTTCGGCCAGCGGGGCGGGTTGGTTGCCGTCAGCCGGCACCGGCCGGGCCTTGGCAGTGCGGATGAAGTCGGCGCCGCGCTCGGCGATCATGATCGTCGCGGCCAGCGGCTCGGCCGAGACCGGATCCGGCATGACCGAGCCATCGCAGACCCACAGCCCCTCCGTCCCGCGCAGGCGCAGGGTCGGATCGACCGGCGCCCCGGCATCGCCGCCCATCCGGCAGCCGCCGACAGGACGGTTCGCCGGCCGTGCCCGGGCGGCGGCATAGCCGAGATATTCTTCCTCTGTGCGCACGCCCGGCCCGGGCAGCTCCTCGCGGGCAAGGTGATCTGCCAGCGCCGGCTGGCGCAGGATCTCGCGCGCGATGCGCAGCGCCTCCAGCGCCGGGGCGCGATCGGCCGCCACCGTCCACAATCGCGGATCGACCAGCGGCGGATGGCCCGGATCGGCCGATTGCAGCCGGATCGTGCCGCGGCTGCGGGGATGGAGGTGGAAGGCATCGAGCCGCAGCTGCCGGCCACCCGCCGGCAGAACGAGGCGAAAGCCGTGATCGGGCAACCCGGCCGCATCGGCCGAATCCCATAGTGCGCCCGCCGCCGTGGGGGCCGTGGCCATGTGCGCCGGCAGGGCGTCGCCGGCATCCTCCGACAACTGGCCTGCGACCGGCAGCAGGAGGTGATCGGCGAGGCCCTCGCCAACCCCGGGCAGGTCATGGACCGGCCGCACGCCCAGCGCATTCAGGTGCCAGGCCGGCCCGATTCCCGACAGCATCAGGAGCCTCGGCGTGCCGATCGGACCGGCGGCAAGCACCACCCCGCGTTCGGCCAGCGCAAGCCATTCCTGTCCCTGCCGACGGCAGCGGACGCCCCGGGCGCGGCCCTGCTCGAGAACCACGCCGACCGCTTCCGATCCGGTCTCGACGCGCAGATTCTCCCGGCCCAGAACCGGCGAGAGGAAGGCGGCAGCGGTGGACAGCGCATCCGTCCCGCGCCGCATCAGCTGGTGCAGACCGCAGCCGCGGGCATCGCGCGCGTTGAAATCGGCGCAGTACGGCATGCCGAATTGCTGGGCTGCACGCAGAAAGGCGTAGGCGAGCGGTGGCGGGGCCGGCGGATCGCCGATGCCGAGAAGCCCGCCGGTGCCATGCAGCGGCCCGGCCAGACGCTCATTGTCCTCCGAGCGGCGGAAGACCGGCAGGAGATCGGCGAACCGCCAGCCATGGCAGCCATGTTCGCGCGCCCAGCGGTCGAAGCCCGCTGCGGCGCCGCGCAGGTAGACGGGAAAGCCGGTCGCGCTGGTGCCGCCGGGGCGTTTCGGCCGGTCGAGCCGGAAGGCGCGATCGTCGAGACAGGGCTGCGGGGCGCACCGCACCGGCCAGGCCTCCGCCGCCGGTTTCGTACCGGCACGCCATCGCAGCCCCGGCCAGGGCCGTCGCGGCCAGTGCCCCGCCTCCACCAGCAGGACCCGCGCATCGGGATTCTCGCTCAGCCGGTTGGCCAGCACGCAGCCGGCCGTGCCCGCGCCGACCACGATGTAATCGTAACCCTTGCCGCCCCGTTCCTTCACCCGTTCCGCCTCATGCGAGGAACCGATGCATCAGCACTCGCATGGCCGGGTTACCGGGCGGTTTCGCGACTGTCCCTTGTCAGCCGCTGCGACGGCGCCGTCTGCGGTCACTGGCCGCACACAGCGTCACCGCCACGCCAAAGGCGGCGACAAGGCCGAACAGCACCGTTCCGACCAGCACCATGCCGGCAAAGCCGAAGGCCGTGCGAACCGGGATCAGGACGACGCTGATCAGACCAAGCGCCAGCGCGCCCAGCGAGGCGACGGCGCGATTATCCAGTCCCTTGCGCGTTGCGAGCCGAGCCGTCATCTCTTCCTCCATCGCCGTTTCCGCCGTTCTGAAACGGAGATGGAGACCGCCCGAACCGACCCCTGTGTCGGGAATCACAGCCGGCGTCGTGGGCGTCTCGGCCGTGGCCCCGCGATGTGACCGGGCGCACAGCGGGACGGAAAGAAAGGACGCCTTCCCCGGCGGGAGGCACCGGAGAAGGCGTCGCGCGGTCCCCGACCCGCGGAATTCCGTGCCGCTCGCCCGACTAGGCGGCGATGTCCCTCTCGAGCAGCTTGCGCGCGGTGCCGCTTTCGAGCCAGTCGAGCGCGATCACCCGCGCATGCGGCGACAGACCGCGCAGATCGCTGCCGAAGGACACGATCAGCCGATCGAGCAGCTCGCCGGTGACGGCGGCGACGTGAGAGCCGTGATCGCGGTCGGCGATGGCGCCGTGCAGGCGAACCACCTCCTCGTCACAGGCCCTGCCGAAACTGTCGACGGCCTGGCGCCGGGCCTGGCCGATCTCGTCGCGCATCGCCCGCAGCCGCGTGCGAAGCGCCGGCTTGTCGCGCGCGGCATCGGCGAAGTTCATCAGCGCCAGCTTGATCGATTCCTCGTGGATCCCCTCGGTGGGAAAGGTCACGATGCCGCTGGCCAGCTCGATCTCGCAGAAGACCGTGTCGTGCAGCGGGTGATAGATGCTCACCCCCTCGAAATCGGCAACCACCCGGCACAGGCCGGGATCGGCGATGTCGCCGATCAGCGCCTGGGCGGCATCCATGATATCGAAATGGCCGCGATCGAGCAGCACCGGCCTGAGATCGGGCAGGCTTTGCAGATGCCGCTCGCGCCCGCCCGGCGAGATCGAGAATGCGGTGCTGGTCTCGGTCTGCGCCTTCTGACCGATCACGATCAGCGCATCGAGCACGGTGGTGCAGCCCGCGGAAACCTGCCGGCGCACCGCGCCTTCGGCATCGAGCAGAACCGTCTCGACCCGCGCGCGCGGCAGCGCGTGGCCGGTGGTGGCATAGGTATAGGCGGCAAAGTGGCGGTCGAAGGCGCTGTAGATCACCTCGCTGACCGTGTGGCAGACCCGGCCGACCCGGCCCGAAAAACCGCTCTGATAGGATACCGTCACTACCGGTGAGGCAACGGCCTGCTCATCGAATACCCGTCGGTAGACTTCGTGACACGCCATGGTCCGTACCCCACGCAAAACGAAAACAGCAACAACAGGGTCCATAATAGCCCGGAATTCCTCATTTCCGGCAAAGTTTTCGCGATTTTGGTTAAAATTATCGCCACAGTTTCGCATCCCATGGGTGCATCGCCGTGGAAATGCACGTCGGGGCTGCAAAGACCGCAACCGGCGGTCGTGGCCGGCGGCGGCTGCCACTTGCCTCTCCGCCCGGACGGCAGGCGGGCTGCCGGCTGATTCGCGACCACAGAACCATGGCGCAAAACGGGCAGCCCATGCCTCGATATCGCCCGATTCCGGCGCGCCCCCCCGGGCGCGATGCCCATTGACAAGTCCCGCCCTGGTTGCTTATTGACCGCGTTCCGAACGGTCGGCCTCCGGTGCGCGATCCGCCAGCGTGCTGGCGGGACACCGCGCAGGCAGAACGACCGGGATCGGAAGGGCCGTTAGCTCAGCTGGTAGAGCGGGTGACTCTTAATCACTAGGTCATAGGTTCGAATCCTATACGGCCCACCAACGAAAACAACGGGTTAAGTGGCATCCGCTTCGCTTGACCAATCTGCCATCTTCCACCTGTCTTCCACCGGATCGGTTTTTGCCGGCGAGATTCGCGGTGTCGCAGGCTCTGCGCCAGGACTGCCGGGACGAGCGCTACGCTGGTTGAACTCATGGGGGAAGATCGGAAGCAAACCGACCTTCGCGATCGGGACTGCCACAAACGGTCCGGGGGCGTCGGTGGTCGGGCATGGCCGTGTCGCCACCGCGGCCAACGGCACTTCGGCAGGGTGCTTCTCGGCGGGGCAGGTGCCCATCCGGTTTTCCCAGCGGATCAAAGGTCTCATCCGTTTTGACAAGGGCCGGTTCGGCAATCGCCGGTTCGCTTAACACCCGCTGCGGATATCGAGCCGGTAGATCCCGCGCTCGCCGGTGATCTGGCGTGCATAGTCGATCCGGGCACCGTCCCAGTGATAGCGGTAATGCTCGCCCTGGCGTGCGGGCGAGACCACATCGGGCCAGAACGCGGCGATGCACTCGCCGCCCGGTCGGCGGAGGCTGGGATAGACGATGCCGTCGGCGCCTTCCGCTCGGGCGGTGCGGGCGAAGTCTTGTGCGGGACCATAGCGCGCAGGGTCGGGGTGCAGCAGATCGCCGAACCCGCCCCCGCGCAGGTCGATCAATGCCGCGTCGATGCTGCCGACCAGTTCGCGCACCTCGCCGATCCAGCCCGGCGCCTCGTCGGTCGCGGCATAGAAGCGGCCCATGTGAAAGCCGTGCTCGTGCAGCGCGGTGTCGGTGCTTTCGCCGGCATAATAGACGCCATAGCTGCCGTCGCTGAAGCGCGAGACCCGGTCCGGCGAGATATGGGTGAAGGCGGCCATCACCCCGTCCGCGCCCGGGCCCGACAGTCGCCGCTCCACCGGCACCAGCGACAGATCGCCGATGGCGGCGCGGATGCGCGGGTTCGAGCGCTGCACCGCCGCGGTCAGCAGCGCCCAGTCCTCCGGGCTCGCAATGTCGTCATAGATGTCGACCGGCGGGTAGTGCGCCATCACCAGCCGGTGGGTGCGTGGCCAGACGAGGCGCGCAACGGGCGGGCTCACCATCCTCCGCGCGCGGAGTCCAGATAGCGGCGCACGCGCAGGAGATCCTCCAGACCGCCGCCCAGCATGATCTCCAGCGCCGAGGCGCCGCCGAAGGCCGTGTTGGGCTTGCGGATCCAGGCGTAGCCGCGGGCCGGATCGGTGAAGATCAGCCGCAGCGCCTTGTGGATGCCGAGGATGTTCGACATCCGGTCGGCCAGATCCCGCCCGACCCGGCCGAAGGCGCCGTCGCGCCAGCGCTGCACCGTCTTTGTCGAAATGCCGCCCAGCAGGATCGCGGCCTCGGCATCGGTGAGCCCCCAGCGGGCGAACAGCGCCGGGATCGCGCGCTGCATGGCGCGGATCTCGTCATCGCCATGGGTGGGCGATGACAGGTCGATCCCGTCCTCGGCCGGGCTTTTCAGTGCAACCATGATCGCCTCCTATACTTCTGTCCATATATATCTCTAAACCGGACAGATGTCCAGAGGCGTCACCGAACGCACGAACCACCAGGCTCACGCGCCCGCCCATGACAACGGGCGTGGTGTGCGGCGTACCTTCCAGAAGCCATTGAACCGCAAGCCGTTTTCGGCGTCCTTCGCCACCCTGGCGCGATTACCGGGTACAGAACGGCAAAACGTGCCGGGGGGCACCGCTCCACCTCGGTTTCATGCTTTTCTTTCAGTGGCTTGCTCAATTTGACTACCCTCCGGGCCGCGAGGCAATGATCGCGTCTGGCCTGCGGTCGTCAAGCAGGACCGGGTTCAGGAGCCCCGGCGGTGACCGCCGGATCGGCCAACGCGCTTCGGGAAGCTGCCACGGCCCTTGCCTCCGCCCTTGCCCCGGTTGTTTCTCTGCACCATCTCGCGCCGCAATCGGGCGAAGATGGCCCCCACACGCTGATCGGGCGGACGGGTCTCGATCGAGGCCGCCTTGCTCGCGACAATCTCGCCATCGAACACCGCTGCGACCATGCGCAGGAAGGCCGGGTCGTGCAGATCCTCCACGATCTCGGCGCATTTGAGATGCTTCGCCTGCTCGGCCGCGACATGCGCGGCTGCGGGCAAATGGCATGTGCAGTGCCAGGACAACGCAATCTTCTCGCGCTCCAGCGTGCCGATCACCGCCTTGGTCACCGCATTCCTCAACTTGCGGTCATACCCCATGAGCCTGCGGGTGCGGGTGACCTCCCGCGTCAGGTTGAGCGCGAGTTCTCGCGCTTTCGCGGGATCCGGCTCACCAGCGCCTTTTGCCGCATCCCACAGCATGTTCAGATGCGCGAGACGGTTGCGGATCATCACGAGTGCGTTGGGCGACCTTTCGAGGAAGTCATCCCCGAAATAGCGCCTGACTGCGCCGTGGAGCCAGGATTTCTCGACGGCGAGAAGTTTGTCGATTGCCTTGACGATTTGCCCCTCCTGGAGGGCGCGCCATCCGCTGCTCTTGAAGACATCGGATGGCGTGTTGCGTTTGATATGGATCAGCGCGGGCGTAGTGAAGTAGAGATCCCGTTCCCACAGAGCAGTGTCCCAACTGATGGTGCAATTTCCGCCGGAAGCGCGGGCTGAGCGGAGCCTTTGCGCAGCGAAGCGAGGCCCGCGCGGGGCGCTTGTCGGCCACGGTTGTTCTTCGGCTAAGGTTAGGTTTGCCGACCTGACCCGTGACCGAGGAGATCAACCATGACCAAGGACAGCCTGTCAGACACCGCGACGCTGCGCGCAGTTTTGTCGGAGACATCC
>RFIR01000482.1 GCA_003695135.1 Alphaproteobacteria bacterium
CATCTCGGCGGCATTCTGCAGCAGGCTGACGGCCAGAACGCTGCCGAGAATGGTGAGGTAATAGGCGAGCGCGGCGGCAAGCGTGCGGTGCAGCATGAAGGTGGCGCCCGCCGACATGCCCGCACAGACCATCAGCGCCAGCAGCTGCTCGAAGGTCGAGCCCGAGCCCAGCACCCACAGCGCCAGCACCCCCCAGGGCAAGGCCAGCATGACCGAGAACAGGATGAGCCGGCGCGCGCCGCGGGCGGTGACCTTGCTGACCTCGCGCCGGGCGGCCTGCCGCGAACGCCAGGCCACGAAGCCGCAGAAGACCAGCGTCGCCGCACACCAGCCCAGCAGCACCGGCCCGCCGAGCCCGTTCCAGGTGCCGATGGTGAACAGCACCGCGTTGATGGCGCTGACCAGCGCACCGGCAGGCGTGGCGCGAACCACGCTCATCACATCCTGCGGGCCGGGAATGCCGCGCAGGGTTCGCAGCACGTCGCGCAGGAGCGAACCGTCTGTTGGCACGGCAGTCACCGATACTTCATTCACCACAATCCACGCACAGCCACGCGAGCTTGCGGCCAACTCACCAAGATTCGTCAAACGGGTAAGCGGGAAATACCGGCAAGTTTAACTGATTTGGAACGGATGACCGCCGGCCCGACGGGCCGGTCAACCGGACGCACCGAAAACCGCCGGTCCCCGGTGGTTGTCAGGCTGTCCAGGTGTCGGCTCGGGTCCGGAAGGAGCCCTTCCGGAAACGTGGCTGCAGGGCAAGCGCATGCGTCGTCGCTGCCGCTCTCCCCATCCCGTGTCCACCGTCGGCGCACCGGTCGTCGCGGCAGTCGTCCATGGCACCGGATGCTCCACGCCCCCCCTGCCGGGGTGCAGGAAAGGGAAAACCCGGTCGCGGCCCGCCGGCCGGCGCGCGATCGCTCGATCCCGGCCTTACTGAGAGGCCGGGGCCTCCTCGGTCGCGGCCGGCGCCTCGGCCGGTTCGGCCGGTTCGGTCGCATCGGGCTTGGCGTCCTCCTCCGAGCCGATGCGGCCATTGACCCAGTAGCCTTCGTATTCCTCGCCCGAGGCGTAGATCATCTTGCCCTTGCCCTGGCGCTGGCCCTTGTGGAAGGTGCCGATATAGACATCGCCGTTGGGATAGGTCGCCTTGCCCTTGCCGTCGATCTCTCCCGCCTTCCATTCGCCTTCATAGCGGAAGCCGTCGGGCATGATGATGGTGCCGATCCCCTCGCGCTGGCCGTTGACGAACTCGCCCTCATAAACGGTGCCGTCGGCATAGGTGGCCTTGCCCTTGCCGTGGCGCAGCCCGTCCTTCCACTCGCCGACATACACATAGCCGTCTTCATAGGTCATCTTGCCATAGCCGTCATACTTGGCGTTCTTGAAGGTGCCTTCATAGACCATGCCGTTGGCGTAGCGCGCGATGCCCTTGCCCTCGATCACGCCATTGACCCATTCGCCCTCATAGGACGAGCCGTCGGGATAGGTGATCTTGCCGAAGCCGTTGGGCAGGTCGTTCTTGAAATGGCCCTCATGCACGGTGCCGTCGGCATAGGTGATCTTGCCCACGCCCTCGATGCGGCCCTCGACCCAGTCGCCGGTATAGGAGTAGCCGTCGGCGGCGGTGAAGGTGCCCTTGCCGTGATGCTTGTCGTTCTTGAACTCGCCCTCATAGACATCGCCATTGGCAAAGATGGTCTTGCCCTTGCCCTCGCGCCGGCCATTGACGAATTCGCCTTCGTAGCGGTCGCCATTGGCCTGGATCAGCACGCCCTTGCCGTTGATCTGGCCGTTTTTCCACTGGCCTTCATAGGTCAGCCCGTCGGGCATGATGATCTTGCCGATGCCCTCGCGCACCCCGGCCTTGATCTG
This sequence comes from Alphaproteobacteria bacterium, assembly GCA_003695135.1. Taxonomy (GTDB): domain Bacteria; phylum Pseudomonadota; class Alphaproteobacteria; order Rhodobacterales; family Rhodobacteraceae; genus J013. The sequence continues at coordinate 1,876 of RFIR01000482.1, forward strand.
GCCCTCATAGATCACCCCGTCGGGATAGGTGATCTTGCCGGTGCCCTCCTTGACCCCGTTGACCCATGTGCCCTCGTAGCGATAGCCGTTGGGTGAGGTCATCACCCCCTTGCCGTGATGCAGCGCGTTCTTGAACTGGCCCTCGTAGCGCACGCCATTGGCATAGACCGCGACGCCCTTGCCCTCGATCACGCCTTCCTTCCACTCGCCCTCGTACCAGCCGCCATCGGCATAGGTGATCTTGCCGAAACCATCGGGGGCACCGTTCTTGAACTGGCCCTCATAGACCGAGCCGTTGGGGTATTTGGCGATGCCCTTGCCCTCGATGCGCCCCTCGACCCATTCGCCGGTATATTCGAAGCCGCCCGGCCGGCGATAGGTGCCGATGCCGTGCTGCTTGCCGTCCTTGAACTCGCCCTCATAGACATCGCCGGTGTCGTATTGCTTGACCTGAACGGAACTGTCGTTCTGGGCGAGAGCCGTGCCGGCCAGGAGCCCGGCGCTGAGCACGATGGCAAGGCGAGGTGCAGTCACGATGTTTATCCCCCCGGTCATCCCCTCCAGCCGTCCCCGGCTGAAAGGCCGCTTCCCGATCTGGCAGCCCGACCTTCAGTCGCCGGGAATACCCCGGGCCGACAATAGGCTGCGCAATCGGCCGTTACAACTCTGGTTTTACTCCGGCAAGGGGGATATAGCAGCGCGGTTTCGCGAGGAGCCGTCCGCATGTCCGATCGTTTCAGACTGACAGTCGCCCAGCTCAACCCGGTGCTGGGAGATCTGGCGGGCAATGCCGAGATGGCGCGCGCGGCACGCCGGGCGGGTGCGGAGGCGGGGGCCGATCTGGTGGTGCTGCCGGAGATGTTCCTGACCGGCTATCAGCTGCAGGATCTGGTCATCAAGCCGGCCTTCCTGGCCGATGTCTGGGCGCATCTCGACGCGCTGGCGGGCGAGGACGGCCCGCCGATGGGCATCGGCGCGCCCTGGCGGCTGGGCGCGGCGCTGCACAATGCCTATCACATCCTGTCCCCGGGCGCCGAGCCGGTGCGGATCCTCAAGCATTTCCTGCCCCACAAGGACGTGTTCGACGAATACCGCCTCTACACGCCGGGCGAGATTTCCGGCCCCGTCCGCATCGGCCCGGCCCGCATCGGCTTTCCGATCTGCGAGGATGCCTGGTACCCGGACGTGACCGAGACCCTGGCCGAAACCGGGGCGGAGATTCTGGTGGTGCCGAACGGCTCGCCCTATTACCGCGACAAGCAGGAGCTGCGTCAGAGCCTGATGGTAAGCCGGGTGGTCGAGACCGGCCTGCCGCTGGTCTATTTCAACCTCGTCGGCGGGCAGGACGATCAGGTCTTCGACGGGGCGAGCTTCGCGCTCAACCCCCATGGCGTGCTCGCGGCGCAGTTTCCCCCCTTCGCCGAATGCATCCGCCATCTCGATTTCGAGCGCGGGGCCGAGGGCTGGGCCTGCATCGGCGCCGAGATGGACCCGGTCCCCGACGGGTGGGAGCAGGACTACAACGCCATGGTGCTGGCGGTGCGCGACTACTGGCGCAAGACGGGGTTTTCCAGGGCGCTGCTGGGGCTGTCGGGCGGGGTGGATTCGGCGCTGGTGGCCACCATCGCCGCCGACGCGCTGGGGCCTCAGAACGTGCGCTGCGTGATGCTGCCCTCGCGCCATACCGCCGCGACGAGCCTCGAGGATGCGCGCGCGGTGGCCGCAGCACTGGGCTGCCGGCTCGATACCGTGCCGATTTCGGAGGCGCGCGCGGCGGTGGAGGCGACGCTGGCGCCGCTCTTCGCCGGGCTTGCCCCCGATGTCACCGAGGAAAACATCCAGTCGCGGCTGCGCGCGGTGTTCCTGATGGCGCTGTCGAACAAGTTCGGCGAGATGCTGCTGACCACCGGCAACAAGTCGGAGATGGCGGTGGGCTACGCCACCATCTATGGCGACATGGCCGGCGCCTACAACCCGATCAAGGATCTCTACAAGACCCGCGTGTTTCAGACCTGCCGCTGGCGCAACGCCAATCACCGCGGCTGGATGAAGGGGCCGGCCGGCCCGGTGATCCCCGAGCGCGTGATCACCAAGCCGCCCTCGGCCGAGCTGCGCGAGGACCAGCGCGACGAGGACAGCCTGCCGCCCTACGAGATCCTCGATGCCATCCTCGAGGGGCTGGTCGAGAACGACCGTTCGGTGGAGGATCTGGTCGCTGCGGGCTTCGCCCGCGAGACGGTGAAGAAGGTCGAAAACCTGCTCTACATCTCCGAATACAAGCGCTTCCAGTCCGCCCCCGGCACGAGGCTGACCCGCAAGGCGTTCTGGCTCGACCGCCGCTATCCGATCGTGAACCGCTGGCGTGACGGAAGCTGAGGCAGGGGGCTGTCTGCCCCCTCTGCCGCTGACGCGGCATTCACCCCCGAGGATATTTGAAAAC
>RFIR01000483.1 GCA_003695135.1 Alphaproteobacteria bacterium
CGCCGCCCGCCGCGGCGGTCTCGATCAGGCGCAGCGCGGTGGTCCCCACCGGGATGACGCGGCGCCCCTCCGCCCGCGCCCGGGCGATGACGCCGGCGGTGGCCGCGTCGATCTCGCCCCATTCGGCATGCATGCGGTGTTCGTGGACGTATTCGGCCGTGACCGGCAGGAAGGTGCCGGGGCCGACATGCAGCGTGACCGTGCAGCGCTCGATGCCCGCCCCATCCAGCGCCGCCAGCAGCGCCTCGTCGAAATGCAGCGCCGCGGTCGGTGCGGCCACCGCGCCGTCGCGCCGGGCGAGCCGGGTCTGGTAGTCCTCGCGGTCGCGGGCATCGGCCGGCCGCCGGCCGGCAATGTAGGGCGGCAGCGGCATGGCGCCGACGCGCTCGATGGCCCGGTCGAGCACCGCACCCGCCCGGTCGAAGCGCAGCAGCACCGCGCCGCCTTCGCCCCGGCCGACCACCTCGGCGGCGAGATCGGCAAATGCGATCAGGTCACCCGTGCGCAGTCGCCTGGCCGGCCGGGCGAGCGCGTCCCACAGATCCGGTCCCTGCCTTTCGGTCAGCGTGACCTCGATGCGCGCGACCGTCGCCGTCTCGCCCGCCCCGCGGCGGCGGGTGCCGCTCAGCCGCACCGGCAACACGCGCGTGTCGTTGAAGACCAGCAGATCGCCCGCCCGCAGGATGGCGGGCAGGTCGCGGAAATGCCGGTCCTGCAGCCCGCCGCCTTCGGCCACCAGCAGCCGCGCCGCGCTGCGCGGCCGTACCGGGCGCAGGGCGATCAGCCGCTCGGGCAGATCGAAATCGAAGGCGTCGACGCGCAGCGCGTCGCCCGCTTCATTCGGCATGGCGCCTCAGCGGGCCTCCATCAGCCGGACCGAGATCATCGCGTCGGGCTCGATGACCATGCCGTTGTTCGACGGGTCGCCCTTCTTGATCGCATCGACATGCTCCATGCCCGACAGCACCCGCCCGAACACGGTGTAGTTGCCGTTCAGGAAATGGCCTTCCTCGAGCATGATGAAGAACTGCGAGTTGCCCGAATTGGGGTTCTGCGCCCGCGCCATGCCGACAACGCCGCGGTCGAAGGGCAGGTCGCTGAACTCCGCGGGCAGATCGGGCAGGTCGGAACCGCCCGTGCCCACCCGGCGCGGATCATAGCCATCGTCGCTGTCGCCGAACTGGACATCGCCGGTCTGGGCCATGAAGCCGTCGATCACCCGGTGGAACACCACCCCGTCATATTCGCCCTGGGCGACCAGGGTCTTGATGCGCTCGACATGGGCCGGCGCGACATCGGGCAGAAGCTCGATGACGACCTCGCCGTCCTTGAGCGTGACGATGATGGTATTGCTGGGATCGGTCACCTTCGGTGCCTCCTGTGTCTGGGCCGCAGCCAGCTGCGGGACGAACCAGAGGCATGTCGCTGCGATGACCGCCAGACGGCGCGAAACCTGCATCCTGACCTCTCATGTTCGGGGTGCGGTGTCCCCTTATCGCCCGTGCGGGCCGGCGTCAAACCGCCCGGTCTTCGCGGCCGAACTTGCGATAGACCTCCTCGACCACGGTGGGCGGCACGAAGCAGGAGACGTCGCCGCCCAGCCGCGCAATCTCCTTGACCAGGCGCGAGGCGATGGCCTGATACTGGGCATCGGCCATCAGGAACACGGTCTCGATCTCGTCATCCATCGCCCGGTTCATGCCGACCATCTGGAATTCGTACTCGAAATCGGACACCGCGCGCAGACCGCGCACGATCAGCGTCGCCCCCACGTCGCGGGCGCAGTCGATCAGCAGGTTCTCGAAGGCATGGGTGACGACCTCGCCATCGGGTGACAGATGCGCGCATTCGCGCTCGACCATGCGCACCCGCTCCTCCAGCGTGAACAGCGGTCCCTTGTCGCGGTTGATCGCCACGCCGATGACCAGCCGGTCAACGATCTTCAGCGCCCGCCGGATGACGTCGATATGGCCGAATGTGACCGGATCGAACGTTCCGGGATACAATCCGATGCGCATGGGGCGCGTCCTCCGTCAAACCTCGCGCGGGGACGCAACAATATTGAGCGCGAAAGTGCAAGCGGCGATGTCGGGCCCGCCGGTCATCCGGCAGCACCTCGCGCGCGCTGCCGCGCCTGGCTGTCGGGGCGCTCAGTAGCCGCGGATCATGTCCTCCAGCGCGATCTTCTCGCCCTCGATCTCCTTGAGCCGGGCGGCGACGACATCGCCGATCGAGATCACCCCGACCAGCCTGTCGTCCTCCATCACCGGCAGGTGGCGGAACCGGCCCTCGGTCATGGTGGTCAGGATCTGGTCGGCACGATCGTTGAGGCTGCAGGTCTTGACATCGCTTGTCATCAGGTCGCTGACGCGATCGTTCAGGCAGGCCGATCCGCGCCTGCCCAGCTCGCGCACGATGTCGCGTTCCGAAAACATCCCGGCCACGCTCCTGCCATCGGCCGAGACGACCAGCGCACCGATACGATGCTCCGACAGCAGCCGCGCGGCTTCGGAGACCGATGCATCGGGCCGGACGGTCAGCACGTCCCTGCTCTTCTTGGTCCCCAGTATCTGATGGACGAACATGGCGCTCCCTCCCGGCATTCCGTGTCAATGAGCGGTGCCACAGAATGACCGAGGCGCCGGTGCGCAGTCAAGCGAAGCGCGGCCGGAGGCCAGTTTACCATGCGAACGCAATTCATGCCGGGATCGCCTGCCCCGCGGATTGACATGGCTCAAGGCGCGCCTGACGGGTTTTGGTATGCGTGTCGGGAGGTGCCGGGCCTTCTCGAGCGGAAAGGATGGTTTCTCATGCCGAAATCACGATCACCGGGAAACGGCAAGGCACCGGCGGCGGAACGTGACAGGACGGCATCGCCCGGCAGCGACGGCGCGATCCGGACCACCGAACGCGCGGCACCTGTCGCGGCGCCGACGCCGGAAGCGATCCGGCTGGCCTTCGAGACCGGCGCGTTCCCCTACACCAAGAAGATGTCGCGCAAGGACTATGAGCGGCGCAAGGCCGAGCTTCAGGCCGAGCTTCTGAAGATGCAGCGCTGGGTCAAGGAGACCGGGCAGAAATTCGTGCTGCTGTTCGAGGGGCGCGATGCGGCCGGCAAGGGCGGTACGATCAAGCGCTTCACCGAGCATCTCAATCCCCGCGGGGCGCGGGTGGTGGCGCTGGAGAAACCCAGCGATGTCGAGCGCGGGCAATGGTTCTTCCAGCGCTACATCAAGCATCTGCCGACCGCGGGCGAGATCGTGCTGTTCGACCGTTCCTGGTACAACCGGGCCGGGGTGGAACGGGTGATGGGCTTCTGCTCGCCCACCGAGTATCTGGAGTTCATGCGCGAGACGCCGGAGCTGGAACGCATGCTGGTCCGCTCCGGCATCCGGCTCTACAAGTACTGGTTCTCGGTGACGCAGGACGAACAGCGGGCGCGCTTCGAATCGCGCCAGACCGATCCGCTGAAACAGTGGAAGCTGAGCCCGATCGACATGGAAAGCCTGTCGCGATGGGACGACTATACCGAGGCGAAGGAGGCGATGTTCTTCTACACCGACACCGCCGACGCGCCCTGGACCATCATCAAGTCGAACGACAAGAAGCGGGCGCGGATCAACTGCATGCAGCATTTCCTCAGCTCGGTCGAGTACCCCGACAAGGATCACGAGATCGTCGGAAGGCCCGATCCGCTGATCGTCGGCGGGGCACGGCATGTGGTGCATCAGGACACCCACATCCTGGGCAAGGCGCTGCATCCCGAACAGCGGCGCAACGGCTGAGTGCCGCCCGCCCCTCAGGCCCCGCAGAGATCGGCGATCCACTCCGCCTGCGTCAGGACGGCGCGCCGGCCCGCCTCGATCGCCGGTTCGGCCCGGTGCAGGTCGAGCACCGCCATCTCCTCCAGCAGGACCGGCAGCATCACGTCGGGCGGGTCGCCGGCCAGCCGCGCCCGCCGGATGCCCTCGGTCATGATGTCGATGGCGGTGGCGATGACGTCGAGATAATGCGGCGGATGCCGGGACGGATCGGGCGGCTTCAGGTACTGGATCACGCTGCCGCGCCGGGCGCCGGGCAGCCGGGCGAGCAGCTCGTGCCAGGCCGGCACCTTCGGCTCGGGCGCGCGCCAGATCCGGCCGCCGCGCTTGGCACAGGGATTGACGGCGATGACGGTCGACGCGCCCATGGCCCGGACCAGCGAGACCGGTACCGGGTTGGTCAGGCCGCCGTCGAGCAGCCACCGGTCCTGGAAGTAGTGGGGCGATATCACGCCGGGGATCGCGACCGAGGCGCGCACGGCATCGGTGAGCGAGCCCTCGCGCAGCCACACCTCGCGCCCCGATTCCATGTCGGTTGCCACCGCGGCAAAACTGCGCGGCAGATCCTCGATGCGCTCCGGCAGCCCGAGCTCGTGCAGCACATGGGCGATCTTGCGCGCCTGAACCAGCCCGCCATTGGCGGGCCGGACATCGATGAGCTTGACGTAGCGGCCCGCGGTCATCGCGCGCGCCCAGTCCTCCAGCGCGTCGAGCCGTCCGGCAGCCCAGGCCGCGCCCACCAGCGCGCCCATCGAGGCGCCGGCGACCAGATCGGGCACCACGCCCAGCACCTCCAAC
>RFIR01000073.1 GCA_003695135.1 Alphaproteobacteria bacterium
GGCATGAACATCCCATGCATTCGGGTCGAACCAGCCCAGAAGCCCGGTGAGGGAATGGTTCCACGCGGCCGGAAACACGCCCTGCGAAATCGTCGTCAGTCCGTCGAGAAAGGCCGATTGCAGCGCCATCGGCGCGAGCGCGAAGTTGAGCGCCAGCGCGGCAAGGCCGGCCGCGGCGAACCCGCCCAGCGCACGCCAGTTGCCGCGGGCCAGCCAGATCAGAGCGAACAGGGCGGGATAGAGCTTGATCGCCGCCGCCAGACCCAGCGCCACACCGCCCTGCCACGGCCGGTCATGCGCCGAACGCTCGAAGGCCAGCAGCAGCAGGAAGGTGACCAGAAGCTGGGGCTGGTTGTTGGGCAGCGCCGTGGTGCCGGCGGCGCAGAGCGTGGCCAGGAACAGGCAGCGGAAAGTCCATTTCGCCAGCCCCATCTGCGGCCGCCACAGCCGCCAGGCCAGCACCGGCGACAGCGCGAACAGCGGGATCTGGATCAGGAGCGCGGCGTTGGAGAAGGCATGATAGTCGACCAGCCGGGTCAGCGGCGCGGCCAGACCGGCCCAGAGCGGCGGGTAGAGATAGGGATAGGCGCAGAACCGGCCGCAATCCCACGCCTCGCTCAGCGCCGCCCATTGCGGGTCGCTGGACAGCGGGAAGGTCGCCGTATCGATGGCATAGACCAGATCCGGCCGGCCCGAGGCGAGGAAATGCCCGGCCACATAGATGGCGTTGAGGTCGTAATGCACGCCGCCCCATTGCCAGACGATCACGAAGCAGGTCCAGCCCGCCACCACGGCAGCGGTCAGCCAGATGTCGCGTCGCGTGGCGGTCATGCGCGCCGATCCTCCCGCACCCATCCTGCCTGCCCCCGGCTAGAGCATGTCGCGTTCAATTCGATTCACTCATGGCCCCCATGCCAGGGCATGCGACCGCCCGGTTAGGGTATGCGCCCGCCTGTGCGGCGGGCGGGCCCATGCCCGGTTCGCTTCGCGCTCCGGGCGGGTGAGCCCGATGTGACACGACATGCTCTAACGCGGGATGAAGGTGAAAATGCGGCAGAACCGGCCGATTTTCAGCCAAGCCGTGCCAGCGCGGCGCGGTGATGGGCGGCGCTGTCTTCGGAAAAGCAGCAGAAGATCACCCGCTCCGGCACAGGCCGCACCTGCAGGTGCCGGGTGACGCTTTCCACCGCGATGCCTGCCGCCTCGGCGGCGGGATAGCCGTAGACACCGGTCGAGATGGCGGGAAAGGCGATCTCGGCCGCGTCCAGCCGCGCCGCTTCCTCCAGCGCGCGGCGATAGCAGGAGGCGAGCAGTTCCGCCTCGCCCGCCGTGCCGCCGCGCCAGACGGGGCCGACAGTATGGATCACCCAGCGCGCGGGCAGATCGTAGCCCTTCGTGACCCTGGCGTCGCCGGTGGCGCAGCCGCCGAGGATCCGGCATTCGGCCAGAAGCGCGGGCCCCGCCGCGCGGTGGATGGCGCCGTCCACCCCGCCCCCGCCCAGAAGCGATGAATTCGCCGCATTCACGATCGCATCGACATCAAGCGTGGTGATGTCGGCCACGATTACCGCCATGCGTTCAGGCGGGGACAGCCCCGAATCGAATGGCTGCTCGCTCATGGTCTTGCCCATTCCCATGCCAGTGCCGCCGCCTTTGCCTGAAGCGGCAGGACGGTTTCGATCCCGGCCGGGGTGAGCGCAGGTAGGGCGAAGTAGAGCCCGAACCACCAGGCCTCGCCGCCCCGCCCGATCCATTCGCAATAGGCCTGCCCGGCAGTCTCCTCGCAGAGAATGTAGCCGCGCTCCGGCGCCCCGTCCGGCAGGATGGCCTTGCGGCCGGGCCCCGCTGTCCCGCCAGTGCAGATCGCCATGCCCTTCCCGAACACATCGCAATGGGCGAAGTCGGACGCATCGGCCGCCCCCGGCGCCTCCGCATCGGGCCGACCGATGGCAAGCGCGACGGGAGGCTCCTGGCGCAGGATGGCCAGCAGCTTGTCGGCGATGACCGGATCGCCGTCACGCCCCCAGTTCTTGCGATGCTTGCCTGCTGCGACCATGGCAAAGACATAACGGGCGCAGGGGATGCGGAACAGGGTTTTCCCAAGCCGGACATGGATGAGCGCGTCCTCGCCCGCACAGACATCCGGGCCGATCTCGTCATGCGACCACAGAAGCGGGTCGGTGTCGGGATCGGCGAGCAGCGACCGGTCGGCCGGGCTGAACGGGATGCGGAAGCCGGCAGGGTCGAATTCCTCGCCCGCGGCGCCGGAGGCGAGGGCGGCGAGCAGGATGGCTGTGCAAGCGATCCGTTTCATTTCGTGATCCTCATCAGCTCGCGCCCGCACAGCATGCGCCGGATCTCGGAGGTGCCGGCACCGATCTCCATCAGCTTGGCGTCGCGCATGATCCGGCTGACCGGGCTGTCGTTGAGATAGCCCGCCCCGCCCATCGCCTGCACCGCCTGCACCGCCTGTTCCATGGCGCGTTCGGAGACATAGAGCACGCAGGCCGCGGCATCCTGACGGGTGACCTCGCCACGGTCGCAGGCGGCGGCCACCGCATAGACATAGGCGCGCGAGGTGTTCATCGCCGCATACATGTCGGCGATCTTGCCCTGCATCAGCTGGAAGTTGCCGATCGGCTGGCCGAACTGCCTTCGCTCGTGCAGATAGGGCATGACGTGGTCCATGCAGGCGGCCATGATGCCGCAGCCGATGCCCGAAAGCACCACCCGCTCATAGTCGAGCCCCGACATCAGCACCGCGGCGCCGCGGCCTTCCTCGCCCAGCACGTTCTCGAAGGGGACCTCGCAATCCTCGAAGATCAGCTCGCCCGTGTTGGAGCCGCGCATGCCGAGCTTGTCGAAATGGGGACCTTGCGTGAAGCCGGTCATGCCTTTCTCGACGATGAAGGCGGTGATGCCCTTCGAGCCGGCCTCCGGATCGGTCTTGGCGTAGACCACAAGCGTGTCGGCATCCGGGCCGTTGGTGATCCAGTATTTCGAGCCGTTGAGCACATAGCGGTCGTTGCGCTTGTCCGCCCGCAGCTTCATGCCGACCACATCCGAACCCGCACCCGCCTCCGACATCGCCAGCGCACCGACATGCTCGCCCGAGATCAGGCGGGGCAGGTAGCGCCGCTTCTGTTCCTCGCTGCCGTTGAGCCGGATCTGGTTGACGCAGAGATTGGAGTGCGCGCCATAGGAAAGCGCCACCGAGGCCGAGGCGCGCGCGATCTCCTCCACCGCCACGGCGTGGGCGAGGTAGCCCATGCCGGCCCCGCCATATTCCTCCTCCACGGTGATGCCGAGCAGCCCCAGCCCGCCGAGCTCGCGCCAGAGCTCCATCGGAAAGCTGTTGGTGCGGTCGATCTCGGCCGCGCGCGGTGCGATCCGCTCCTGCGCGAAGCGGTGCACCATCTCGCGCAGCGCCTCGACATCATCGCCCAGCGCGAAATTCATCGATGCGGTGAACATGAACTGCCTCCCTTGCCCTGCGCCACAGATGCGACGGCCGCCCCCGGCAAGGCAAGCGGGAAATGAGGCGCGCCGGGGCCGACACGCTCGGGCGGCGCGAAAGGCGATCAGGCGGCCATCCTTCGCATTCTTCCTTCTTACCGCCAATGGGGTCTCCAGCGAAACTCCCCTGGCCAGGCTCTGTCGAATCGCGCGGGCGTCACGAAATTTTGGCGCCGGCAAGGTTTGCCTATATTTCACTGTTGACTGGCAAATATTGATTGCAAAGAGACCCCTGTGAAACTCAACCGGCCAGTCCCAGCCCGGTCACATGGGCGCCGCGAAATGCGGCGCCGACGAAGTTTGCCTCTATTTTCATTGTTGATTGTTAAATATTGATTGGGGAATTATTTTATAATTATCCCTGTTGATAAACCCCCGGCTCTGCCGGGAGACTCCTGGTGTTCTACATAAGAGGAAGATTTCCTGGAGGTTTTCGACCGCTCGAAGCCCAAGAGGAAATCTTCCAATGTCCGAACAGACAAATCACCTTAACCACAGCACGTGGGAGTGCAAATACCACGTGGTCTTCACGCCGAAATACCGCAAGAAAGTGCTTTACGGCCACCTGCGTCGGGAGCTGCGCGAGGTTTTGCACCGGCTATCGCGCCAGAAGGAATGTGAAATCATAGAGGGCCATCTGATGCCTGACCATGTGCATATGTTGCTGAGCATCCCGCCGAAACATGCGGTTGCCCACGTAATCGGCTTTATGAAAGGGAAAAGTTCGATTTGGGTCGCTCAAAACATCAAAAACCAACGGCGCAACTTTGCGGGGCACAAGTTCTGGGCACGCGGGTATTTTGTGTCCACAACCGGTGCAAACGAGCGAACCGTTCGGGAATACATCCGAAAACAGGAAATGCAGGACAAACGCCTGGACGACCTGTTTAAC
>RFIR01000484.1 GCA_003695135.1 Alphaproteobacteria bacterium
CTGAAGGATGGCTGGCCGGTGCTGCTGATCGGCTCGCCCGGCGGGTCGCGAATCATCCCCTATGTCGCCGAGAACATCATCCGCATCCTCGATCTCGGCATCGACCCGGCCGCGGCGCTGGGTGCGGGCCACATCGTCAACCGCAACGGCGCGACCGAGCTGGAGGAGGAGAGCACCGCGCTCGCCTTCCGCGCGGCGCTGGAGGCCAGGGGCCACGAGATCGCGGTGAAGAATCTCAATTCGGGCCTGCATGTGATCCTGATCGGCGATGAGGTGATGATCGGCGCCGCCGATCCGCGGCGCGAGGGCACGGTGGAGGGCGAATAGGCGGCGGGGCATTTGATCCTGATCAGGGACAGGCGCCGGACTGCCGGCTAACCGGGGCTCCGTAACCACACAGGCAATGGAGACGACTCATGCTCAGAACCGCGCTGTTTGCCATCTTCGCGGCGCTGGCCCTGCCCGCACTGGGCCAGATCGCGACATCGGTCAATCCCGATACGCTCAACGAGCACCGCAAGACGGCGCTCGGCCTCTATGTCACCTCGGCCGAGGCCTATGCGGCGATCCGGAAGGATCCCGGGATCGTGCTGCTCGATGTCCGCACGCCAGAGGAGTTCAATTTCGTCGGCCATGCCAAGGCCGCCGATGCCAATGTGCCCTTCAACTTCATGGATGCAACGAAATTGCCGGCAAAGGGCGGCAATTACGGCTGGCGCCACAACGACAACTTCCTGGCCGATGTCGCCGCGGTCATGGCCCGGCTGGGCAAGGGCAAGGATGACGTGATCTTCGTGATGTGCCGTTCGGGCCATCGCTCGGCCGCTTCGGTCAATGCGCTGGCCAAGGCGGGATACACACAGGTCTACAACGTGATCGACGGCTTCGAGGGCAGCAAGAACAAGGCGACCGGGCATCGCGACAAGGAGGGCTGGCGCTTCGAGAACCTGCCCTGGACCTACAGGATCCGGCCCGATCAGGCCTATCGCCCGGCGGGGTGAGCGGTCGGTGCGCGATGCGCGACGTCGCGCTCGGACACCCCCGGTGCGAGACGAACCGGCCATGCGCCCGCATTGCCATTGTCGCCTTGAACAATGGCGTCCCCATGGCGGGCGCATACCCGTCCAGGGTGGGCGGAGGGCCTTGCAACGGGAGTCGGGATGAACCGGGTTGAACGCGACACGCTCCAGCTCACGTTCGGGCCCCCAGCGAAACTCTGCCGCTCAGGCCGGGGCGTCGCGCCCGGGCAGCGCGAAACACTGCACAGGGTCCTGCACGAAACATGATCGCGCGCGTGAAATGGTTTGGGAAGACCCCCGTGAAACTGCAGCGCGACGGGACATCCCGGGGGAGACGCATTTACTGCCAAGCTGTGCTGCGCGCGCGTAAAGTAATTATAAGAGACCTCTGCAAAACTCCGGCATGAATGCAAACTGCTGAATCGGTCCGGTTTCCGGTCATCATGATCGCGCGCGCGTAAAGTAATTAGAAAATAATTCCCCAATCAATATTTGCCAATCAACAGTGAAAACAATCACGACATGACCGGCGCCACAATTTCGTGGCGCCCCCGCGAGACGCCCGGGTCCGGCCGGCCCCCGGTTCGCGGCGGTCTCATTCCGTCAACGCGTCCTACGCCCTACCGCGCCCGATAGTTGGGGCTTTCGCGGGTGATCTGGACATCGTGCACATGGCTTTCGCGCAGGCCCGCCCCGGTGATGCGCACGAAGCGGGCGTTCCTGCGCATCGTCTCGATGTCGCGGCAGCCGGTATAGCCCATCGCCGCGCGCAGACCGCCGGTCAGCTGGTGCAGGACCTGTGACGCGGCCCCCTTGTAGGGCACCTGCCCCTCGATGCCCTCGGGGACGAACTTGTGCTCGGCCACCTCGGACTGGAAATAGCGGTCGGCCGAGCCGCGCGCCATCGCGCCGACCGAGCCCATGCCGCGATAGGCCTTGTAGCTGCGGCCCTGATGCAGGAACACCTCGCCCGGCGCCTCGTCGGTGCCGGCCAGCATCGAGCCGATCATGGCGCAATGGGCGCCGGCGGCGATCGCCTTGGCGAAATCGCCCGAATACTTGATGCCGCCATCGGCAATGACGGGAATGCCGTGTTCGGCCGCGGCGCCGGCGCAGTCGAGAATCGCGGTCAGCTGCGGCACGCCGACGCCGGCGACCATGCGCGTGGTGCAGATCGAGCCCGGACCGATGCCCACCTTGACCGCATCGGCGCCGGCATCGATCAGCCGCCGCGTGGCCTCGGCGGTGGCGACGTTGCCCGCGACCACCTGCACCGCGTTCGACAGCTTCTTGACCCGCTCCACCGCCTCGGCCACCGCCGCCGCATGCCCGTGCGCGGTGTCGATCACCACCACGTCGCAGCCGGCATCGATCAGCGCCTCGCTGCGCGCCAGCCCGCTGTCGCCCACCGTGGTGGCCGCGCCCACGCGCAGCCGGCCGAGCTCGTCCTTGCAGGCCTGCGGGTTGAGCACCGCGCGTTCCAGATCTTTCAGCGTCAGCAGGCCGGTGAGCTGGCCCTCCGCGTCGACGACCAGCAGCTTCTCGATGCGGCGGGCCTGCATCAGGCTGCGCGCCTCGGCCAGATCGGCCGGCTCGCGCAGCATCGCCAGATCCTCGGAGGTCATCAGCACCCGCACGGGCGTCGAATCGTCCGAGGCAAAGCGCATGTCGCGATTGGTCAGGATGCCCAGCACCCGCCGGGCGGCATCGACCACCGGGAAGCCGGTGATGTTGTAGCGCTGCTGCAGGGCGCGGGCATCGGCCAGTGTCTGGTCGGGCGAGAGGGTGATCGGCTTGTAGACCACCCCCGATTCGAACCGCTTGACCCGGCGCACCTGTTCGGCCTGCGCCTCGATGTCGAGATTGCGGTGGAGGATGCCGAGCCCGCCGGCCTGGGCCATGGCGATCGCCATCTCCGCCTCGGTCACCGTGTCCATCGCCGAGGAAACCAGCGGGATGTTCAGCGTCACCCCGGCGGTGACCCGCGTTCTCAGATCGACATCGGCCGGCAGGACCTCCGATTGCGCCGGGACCAGCAGCACATCGTCAAAGGTGAGCGCCTCGCGTATGTCCATGCCCGCCTCTCCGGCCGCCTGCCCCTCATGGCGCTTCCTATTCCACGCGGCGGGGCGAAAGGAAAGCCCCGTTGCACCGGTCAGGCGATGGCCGCGCCGGTCACCGCTGCCAGCCGACCGGAGGCCCAGGCGGCGAGGCTGCGGCCGAGGATCCAGGGGATCACCGCCGTGGCCGGGATCAGCACCGCCATGCCGATCCAGCCGGCGCCGAGCCCGGGCAGCAGCTTCTCGGCGGTCAGGCAGAGCCCGGCACAGGCGCCGAGCGGGAAGGTGAACGCGCCCCAGGACGGCGTCCAGCCGCCCTCGGTCAGCCAGCGCAGCTTGAGCAGGAGCAGGACGAGCGTCACCAGCGCCAGCACGAAGAGCCCCAGAAACAGCGCCTGATGGTCCAGCAGCGCCGCATCGCGCGCGATGATGGCGGTGGTGGCGAGATAGATCGCCTGGGCGGGCCGCGCGGGCGGGGGCAGAGGGGCACCGGACAGGAACCGGGCGAGCGCGGCCACCGCGATCGCCACTGCGGGGAGGAGCGAGCCGTAAAGCAGCGCCAGCGACAGCTGCGGATAGCCCAGCGCGATGCCGGCAGGCGGTGCCACCACCTGTCCCACCAGCGGCAGGAACAGCACCGGGCCGAGCGGCAGCTCCCGCCAGCCGCCTTCGCGCCATTCCCCGATCATGATCGCCAGCACCGCCACCGCGCAGGCCGCGTGAAGCGCAAGCCCCGCCCACCAGACCCAGCGCGCCGCCGCCTCGGCCCAGGGCAGGATCGCCGCGGCCAGAAGCATCAGCCCCATCGAGCCGGCCGAGGCCGCCGCCCGCATCGGCTTGGGTGTCAGATCCTGCAGCAGCACCGCCGGACGCCGGGCGATCTTGGCAAGAAAGGCGAGGAAGATGCCGGTGAAGACCGTGCCGAACACGACCAGCAGCAGCTCGCCGATCCAGCCCGGCGCATCCATCGCCGCCCCCGCCCCACGCCAGGCCAGCCCCAGCGACAGCGCGCCGAGGCAGGCGGGAAACAGCGCCGGCGGCGTGCGGCGCCAGAACGCCACCCGCCCGGCGGCCGTCTCGTCCGGCGCGTGGTCGGGCAGTGTGGGCCGGGACCGGGTCATCCTGGCGGTTCTGTCGAGACAATTGCGTCCCGTCCGCAATTCGGCCCGGGACAAGGAGATGTCGCCAACAAACGCCTCGCCCGGGCCACAGCGCGGGCGGCGCCCGACCCTCCCCCCGGGGGCGCATTTCCACGTTTGATCAAGGGCATGGTCGTGACGCGGCCGCCTGCCGTACCGGGTAAAACCTGTTCTTCGCAGCACCCTCCCGGGTCAGGGGTCCAGATGCCGGGTTCATTCTGCCAGAGCATGTCGTGGCCAATACCATTCTTCCCCGCTCCTGGCGCAAGGCATGCGGCGGCCCGGGTGGGCGCGAATGCGCCCGCCTGGGGGGTGAGGCCGCGAACGCCATGCGTTCGAGTGAGCGGCCGAACGGGCGCATGCCCGGATCGCTGCGCGCCCCGGGCGGGCAAGGTCGATTGACGCGACATGCACTAGCGATCCTGGGTCGCTGGCCGGCCGCGGAACCCGGTGGCGACGAGGTATTTCTCCGAACTGTCGGCGCGGCTGGCCGGCGGCTTCACATGCGCGACCCGGGCAAAGCCGCGCTTGAGCCGGGCCAGCAGACCCGCCTCCGCGCCGCCCGCCAGCACCTTGGCGACGAAGGCGCCGCTGGGCGAAAGCACCTCCATGGCGAATTGCGCGGCCGCCTCGCACAGTGCAACGATGCGCAGATGATCGGTCTGCCGGTGCCCCGACGCCGCCGGCGCCATGTCCGAAAGCACCACATCGACCCGGTCGCCGACCAGTGCGCGCAGACGGTCATCCGCGCCTTCGTCAAGGAAATCGAGCGTGACCTGCTCGGCCCCGGGCACCGGGTCGAAACCCTGCAGATCGACCGCGATCACCCGCCCGCGCGGCTTGCCCGGCGCGCCCGCCGCATTGACCCGCGCCACGGCGATCTGGCTCCAGCCGCCCGGCGCGGCGCCGAGGTCGATCACATGCATGCCCGGGGCCAGCAGCCGGTATTTCTCGTCGATCTGGGCGAGCTTGAAGGCGGCTCGGCTGCGATAGCCCACGCGCCTTGCCTGCGCGACGTAAGGATCGTTGAGCTGGCGTTCCAGCCAGCGTGTCGAGGACAGCTTGCGCCCGCGCGCGGTCTTCACCCGCACCTTCAGATCGCGCGCCCCGCGCCCTGAATCCGGTTTGCGCGCCATATCAGCCGGCCCCGTTCCGGAAATGGCCGTCCTCGTTCATCATCGCGTAAAGCAGCCCCTCGCGCAGGCCGCGATCGGCCACCCGCAGCCGCGGCACCGGCCAGACGCGGAGCAGCGCCTGCAGGATGGCGATGCCGGCCACGATCAGCCGCGC
>RFIR01000074.1 GCA_003695135.1 Alphaproteobacteria bacterium
CTTCAGCGCCAGATGGTTGAGGCAGAAGGCGGGATCGAAACTCGCATCGCCCATGGTGGCGCATTCGGCATCGAGCAGGATCGGCGCACCGGCGCGGAACAGGATGTTCTTGGGGCTGACATCGCCATGCACCAGCACCTGGCTGCTGTCGTAGAGCATGTCGGCCACCCCGGTCAGCGCCGCGGCAAGCGCGGGATGCCGCCCGGCGGTGAAGGTCAGATAGGGCTCGATGCGCAGGGCGCGGAAATCATCGCGGTTCTCGAAGGGCCGCCGGTCGAAGCCGGGCCGCGCCGAGGCGGCATGGATGCGGCCCAGCATGTCGCCCACCGCCTGCGCCTCGCCCCGGTCGGGCGCCTCGGCCAGCAGTTCCGACTTCCACAGCCGCACGTCTCTGCCCGCGAGATATTCCATGGCGAAACCGTGCAGCCGCTCGGAGCGGCCGTAGAGTTTCACCCCGCTTCCGGGAAACAGCGCGGATGCCAGTTCCAGCCAGGCGTATTCGGCGGCGTTGCGATGGACCGGCGCGCGCCACTCCTCGGCCACCTTCAGCCGGGGCAGGGCGAACTTGACGCAGATCTCGCGGCCCCTCAGCCGTACCCGCGCGATGTCGGAGGCCACGCCGCCCGAAAGCGCCTCGACCGAGACGACATCCTCCGCCCGGCCCAGCCCGAGCTCGGCGACCAGCTGCCGGCATCTGTCCTCGAGTGCAGACGGCACGGGAATCCCCTTCCTCGCTCCCCCGCACATCCACAACGTAGCCGCCGGGCCGTCAAGGTGCGGCCGTGCCCGACCGTCACGAAACGAGTGCAGGAATCGGGTGCGCGCCTGCCGGGCCCGACCGACCCTGTTCAGGATCGGGGGCAGGGCGCTTGCGCGGCAGCCGGTTCCGATGCCCGGATCGCGGGCCGGAACTCGGCGGTTCCGGCTGGAGCGGGCAGCGGGAATCGAACCCGCACCAAGAGCTTGGAAGGCTCGTGTGATACCATTTCACCATGCCCGCGGCGGCAAAGTCGTTAGAACATGCGCCGGGGATCGTCAAGAAAGGCGAAGCCGATACCGGTCTCAGCTGAACTGCCTCTCCAGATTGTCCAGCGAGGGGATGACGAGGCTGCGGCCGTTCTTCTCGATCAGCCCGGCACCGGCCAGCCGGCTCATCTCGCGGCTTACCGCCTCGCGATGGCTGCCGATGAGGCTGGCCAGCGCGTAATGGGTCGGCATGTCGGCGATCTCGACCCGATCCGACTCGCCGGCGCAGGCCCGTGCCCGCCGCATCAGCTCGCGCATCAGCCGGTCGCGCACCAGAAGGGTCTGGATCTCGAAGATCCGCTGCGTCATCGCCCGGATCTGGGCGGCGAGATGCAGGCTGATGGCGCGGCCGAACTCGGCGCAACCGGCCAGCAGCGCCTCGAAGGCGGGCGCATCGAGCATGCCGGCCAGCACCGGCGATTGCGCGGTCACGAAGGCCGAGCGCGGCTCGCCATCGAGCGCGGACAGTTCGCCGAAGATGTCGCCCGGCGCCAGGTCGCGATAGGTGACCTGCTTGCCGTCGGCCGAATACAGCACCGCCTGCGCCTGCCCCTCCAGCATCAGGTAGAAGGCGCGGCTGTCATCCTCGACCGCGATGATCTCGGCGCCTCGCGCAAAGCGCAGCGGATGCAGGGTTTTCGCGACCCGCGCCTTGACCTCTTCCGGCAGGCCGGCCAGCGGTCCGCCTTGCGGCAGAACGATCCCTGTCATCCCGCACCCCCTTTCTCCCCGTCACGACCGCGGCGTCGAGCCGCCTGCCGCAAGCCTAGACCGGCCCGGTGCGACGGGGCAACCGCCGGGCGGGCGGGGCCGGCTCCGTTTTGCCCGTCTCTGCACGAATTGTGGCAAATGCCACATCCACGCCCACCCGAATCATGCCAGTCAAGGCGCCGGCCCGGACCGTCCCTGCAATTGGTTCCGGGCGAAAAAAGATAATGAAACAGGCTTGATCCGAGCCGGAACTTCGACGACACTCGCCTCATTACCAGTTGCGTTGCCTGGTTTTTACCGCCCTCTACCGGCGAGGATTTGGCGAAAAGGATCGGGTCGCGGCGAAGACGCCGCGATTGCCGGCCAAAGGATTTGGGGAGGGAGACCATGGTCGCGCTGCACGGGGGAGGGATCAGATTCGTCGCGACAGAGTCGATTGAGGAAATCCGGGACCGTGGCGACCGGGAGGACGGCGGCACCTTAGCCTTCACCGCGGAGGGTGACAGCGACGCCACCATCACACTGACATTCGACGGGGGAGCAAGCGAGGACAGAAAAGCGTATCTGCCGACAAAGGCGGAACCCAACGAGAACGCGAAAGCCCTGGTCGATCGTGCCTTTGATCTGATACGGGAAAGCGGAGCAGGTGCAACGCCAGTCCCGAGACCGTATTCAAAGATTTTCAGCGCGATGCAGAAAAAGAAGAAATCGAAAGAGGAAAAAGAAGAGTATGCAAACAGTATGATTGCTCTGGGTGAGGCAATGTCCAAACTGCCTCAGACACAGCTGTTTTCAGGAACGCCGGCAGCCTACACCTATTTCGGACAATTCCTTGCCCACGACATGACGCACATGGGTTTCGATGGAAACCTCAGCAACCCGGAAAACTATCGCTCCCACGCCCTCGATCTCGACAGCATCTTCGGAAAGCTGCCCAAGGACATAGAGCCGCATGATGACCTGCGCTGTATTGGCGAGGTTTGTCTGGGTCGGACAAGTGCAATGCGATACGAGGATTTGCCTCGCGGAACCGCCACCGAGCCGGACATACCTTTCGGGCAGGGCCAGCCCTACCTTCCCGATCAGAGAAACGACAACAATCTGGCCGTTGCCCAGATGACGGTGGCGATCATCAAGTTCTACCACATCGTTCACAAGGTACTTCGCGTCAGCGATGTGGAGGAGGCCAAACGCATCACGACCGAACATTTCCAGTCGATCATCCTGCATGACTATCTCAGGCGGATCATCGACCCGGATGTCTATGACGATGTGATTAACAATGGGCGAAAGATCATCGTTCTCGGCAAGCATGGCTTTGCAAAGTTCTTTCAGATCCCCATCGAGTTTGCCGGCGCCTGCTTTCGCTTCGGGCACAGCCTGCTGCGAAGCGAATATCACTGGAACGACAAAGTCAAACCGGGAACAAGCACACCATACAATTTTCGTAGATTTACCGCGCTTGGAGGCGAACTCGACAGGGGGAGGTTGCCCGACGACTGGGTGGTCGACTGGGAAAGGCTTTTCGTCGGCAGTCTCGAGGCGCCGGAACGGCATCTGGGAACACGCATCGACCCGGTCCTGGCCCGCGACATGATGAGACTGGATAGGCAATGGATCGAAAACGAACCGCCTAAACTTCCTGGGATATTTGTCAATCTGGCGACGCTGACCCTGTTACGGGGCGCCCATCTCGACCTGCCGACGGGCCAGGAATTGCAGGAATTGATCGAGAGGAAGGCCAGGGCGGCAAAGGGCAGGACCCTTGCCATCGAAAACGCGGCGCAGCACGATCCCGTTCTGAGTGAACTCGACCCCAAGCACAAGGACAGCATCACGCGCGACACGCCGCTTTGGTATTTCATCCTGAAGGAGGCCGAGGTCCTTGGCTGCGGCAGGACCCTTGGTCCTGTCGGCAGCCGCGTGGTGATGGAAACCGCTCACGCGGCGCTGGAAGCCTGGCCCGGCAGCAAGCTCGACGGCGGTTTCGCGCCTCATGAAAGGCTGACGACCTCCGAGACGGGCGTCTTCAAGCTCAACGACCTGTTTGCAAATGTGAAACGCCTGCAGGATCAACTCAACTGAACCGGAAAGAGAGAAAGTCATGGGTGGCATAGTCGTCGAGAAAAACGGGAACGAGAAGGACGGAATGGTCGATTTCGGTCGAGCGGTTAGGGGCATCGTGGGGGGCTCAACGAATCCCAGTAAAATGGCCGCAAATTTGGCTGAAATAATAAATAGGTTCGTGAGTCATGAAAACTACATTGTTAAGTACAAGTTCTGGATCGGGAGCGAGACACAGAGCTCTATCATTACTCACGTAAAAACTAACGGCTCAACTGTTGAGTGCAGTATGAATCCCAATGGCACAATAAAAGCCGAATATCTAGTTTTACACTGCAGTCTCGACATGAAGAGAGAGAATAGCGGAAAAAAACATCACATGAGTGTGGTGTTTCCGAACGACACCGATAAGCCTAGGCTAAGCTACCTCAACGATATCGCTCAGGACGTGCACGATGTCGTTCAGTCGACAGGCAAGCAAGATGGCGCCCATTACCTGACCGTCTTCAAGTTCCTCTCCCGCTGCTTCTGACCGCAGCGGCCGCGGCCGGGCGGGCGCCGTTCACGCCAGCCCGGCCAGCGCCTCGGCCAGCATCGCCCGGTCCTCCTCGCGGCGGATCGGGTAGGCGGAGGTGAACCAGTCGCGCACCGCGGCAGGACTCGCGGGACCCTCGCCGGCCCAGACCGGCGCGACATTGGCCACCAGCCGGGAAAAGGCCGCGCGCGCCTCGCCGACATGGCCCATGCGCGCGAGGGTCGCGGCCATCCAGCCGGGATTGTCGATGATCGCATCCCCGGCCACCCCGGCCGCGCGCAGCGCCGCCTCCAGCCGTCCGGCGAAGAAATGCACCGAGGCGATATAGGCCCATTGCCAGCCCGGCAGGCTGACCGAGATCGCCAGCATGCGGTCGACGAGGCTGGAGGCGCGCTCGCTCTCGCCGAACCAGGCAAAGCCCATGGCACAGGAACACAGCGTCAGCGGGCTGGCCGGGTTCAGCGTCGCGGCAAGGTCGAGATGGATCGCCGCCCGGTCGAAGGCGCCGTTCAGCGCCGCCGCCCAGGCCACCTGGCGGTGGTTGCGCGCATCGGTGGGGTCGATCTCCACCGCACGCGCGGCCAGCCCCTCGGCCTCGCGCGTGGTCTCGGCATCGCGCGGCCGGCCCGGGGTGACGATGTGCTGGACGTTGGAGATGCCGGCGAGGCTGGCATAGGCGGGGGCGAAGCCCGGGTCGCGGGCGATGATCCCGCGGAAGATCCCGCGCGCGGTCTCGGCCGCCTCCGGCGTCCAGCGCAGGAAGGTGCTGTGGCCCTGCAGCCACTGGTCGTGCAGCGTCGCATCGCCCGCCCCGGCATGGACCAGCCGCGTCAGCCGGTCGGCCGAGACATAGACTTCGATCGCAGCGGCGATCTTGCCGATGATCTGGCGCTGGTTCTCCGACCAGTCCGCCGCGTCGAGCGAGAGCGCCTCGTGCCAGATCACCCGCGCCTCCGTCCCGGCGCGCAGCGACAGTACCAACTGTCCGCGCGGGTTCAGCCGCCCGGCGATGCGGTAATCGGCCCGGTCCGGCGTCTCGGCTTCTCCCTCCGCAGCCGATGCCCGGGTTTCCAGCACGTACCAGTCGCGGAACCGGGCGAGATTGGACAGGAGGTCGTCGCGGAAGGCCATGACCCGGCCGTCGGCGTCGGCGAAATCCTCCACCGCGAGCCGCAACAGCCGGCGCGGGGGACGCGGGCCGGAGGTGCCGCCGCCGCCGGTGCCCTCGGCGGCGCGAACCGGCCGGTGCGCCGCGGCGATGGCGCTCTTCAGCGCATCGCCCGGGACGGTCGCGAAGCGCTCGGCGAGATAGCGCTCGATGCGGGCATATTCCTCGCGGGCCTTGTCGCGCCGGCCATGGGCGATGCAGTGGCGGATGCGCGCCGCCGAGGCCGGCTCGTGCCCCGGCTCAAGCAGCAGCAGCGCCGAGGCGGCGTCGGCCACCGCCTCGCGCGCCGGATCGTGGGCCTCGATCAGCATCTCGAGCGCGCGGGTCATCCGCTCGCGCCAGCTGTCGCGCTGGACCTCCAGCCAGGATGCGAAGACGGGGCCGAGCGCCTCGAACCCCTCCAGAATGCGCGCCGGCCAGTCGGGTTCGTGGATCAGCCGGTGCGGAATCCGCCCGCGCCGCACCTCCTGCTCCATGAACTCCAGATCGGAATCGAAGCGCAGGGTGTCGAGGCCGGCCCAGTCGCGGTCGAACTGCAGCAGATCGGGATGCAGCTCGGCCATCGCCGGCCGGTATCGGCGCAGCATCGCCAACAGCGCCCGGCGCGCGGCAAGCGGGTCGCGATCGGGCCAGAGCAGCGAACACAGACGCTCGTTGCGCTCGCGCGCGCCCTGGCAGAGCGCCAGATAGCCGATCAGCCCGCGCATGTGCAGGCTGGCGGGCAGGGGCAGGGCGGTGCCGTTGCGCTGCAGGCCCAGCCTGCCGGCGGCGTTGAGACGCAATGTACGGCCCGCATCGGGATCGGTCTCGCCGCCGATGTCGCGAATGCGATAGAGCGGCACTCGCTCCAGCACGTTCTTCAGCACCGGCGCACCCAGCGCCTCGATCGTCGTCGTGGGCGAGGGCGGCAGCTGCGCGTGGACGGTACCGGAAATCGTGCAGGTCCCCGGCGCGGCCTCCGCCTCCAGCCGCGCCGCGACATTCACCGCATGGCCGTAGATGTCGCCCGCCCGTTCCTGGATGCTGCCCGCGTGAATGCCGACGCGGAACCGGGCGGGATCGCGCACGCCGATCTGCAGCCTTGCCACCCGGCGATGCATCTCCAGCCCGTACGACACCGCATCACCCGCGCTGCGAAAGGTCAGCACCACACCGTCGCCGGTGGTCTTGATCAGCCGCCCACGAAAATGCCCGCAGATCCGCCGGGTCATCTCGAATACCCGGTCCATGAAATCCAGCGTGCCCTGTTCGTCCAGATTGACCCGGCGGGTATAGCCGGCCATATCGGCAAACAGGATGCAGGCCGCGAACGCGCCGGAACCGCCGGGATCCCTCCCGGCCTCGTCGCGTCTTCGCCGCATTCTGGTCGCCATCCGTGGACTCCACACGAGGATCACGAATTGAACACGGGAATAGAGGCGTTTGTCGACTGTTTCGATGATGTGACGATCAGCCCGCCCGGCTGGCCGGCGATCTGCTCGGTGGTTCTGCCCGCGCAGGACACACTTCAGCGCTGGCCCGGCTATCCGGATGCGGCCCTGCCCGAGAGCGGCCGCGCGGCCAATGGCCGGGGATGGACCGCCGAAGCCTGCCGGCAGAGCGGGGTGGGCGAGGCGATCGAGCTTGCAAGCCTCTGCGCCTGGGGCGACGAGAAGATCGTCGACGCCACCGTGGCCGACCTGCCCGGCCGCGTCCTCCTGCCGGATGCGGTCAACGGCTTCTCTGCCGAGCAGTATCGTGATCGCGAGGACTGGAACGACATGCTGCAGGGGACCGACTGGATCCCGCCCGCCTGCGAGGCGGAGCGCCGCATCGGATGGGTCGAGGGCGCGGATGCGGGCGGCGATCCGGTCTTCCTGCCCGCCGATGCGGTGCTGATCGGGCGGCGCGAGGCCGGCGATGCCGATGCCGTCGCCATCGCCGACAGCAACGGTTGTGCCGCAGGATCCACGGCGAGCAGCACGCGCCTTGCGGCATTGCTCGAACTGATCGAACGCGACGCGACGGGGCGATGGTGGTACGGTGGGCATGGCGCGCGGTCCCTTCCCGTGGAGGCGTCAGAATTCGGCGAGCGCGTGTCGCGGCATTGCGCGCGGCGGGGCCGGCGCTGCCGGCTGTTCGACATCACCTCCGATCTGGTCGTCCCGGTGGTCGCCGCGCTTTCCCAAGACGAGGATGGCCGCAATCTCGCGCTCGGCTTCGCCTGCCGGCCTGATGCGGAGACCGCGGTCGGGGACGCGCTGTGCGAGCTGATGCAGATGGAGCTTCTCATCGAGGCGGCCCGCGCCGGCGCGCCGGTCCGGCCCGGTCTCGCCAGCTGGCTGCGGGAGGTCGGGGCCGAGACCGGCCTGCCGGCCGGGCACGACCCGGCCGGCGGCAGGACGGGGGCCGCGGCCATTCCCGACGATCCCGAAGACGCGCTGGATTTCCTGCTTTCGCATTGCCTGTCCCTCGGCTGCGATGTGGTCTTTTTCGATCACACGCGGCCCGAATTCGCCGTGCCGGTCTGGCGCGCGGTCGCGCCGGGCCTGTGTCACTGGAAGCCGCGGCTCGGCCGGTCGCGGCTCGGTCCAGGCGGGGGTGGTGGAGATGCCCGCCGCGCCCCTCCCTGGTCGACGATCCTGCGGATCTGATCGCGCCGGTTCGGCCCGCGCCTCTAGAGCGGCGGCAGAATCAGCGTGATCACGGAATGCACCGCGACCAGCGCGCCCAGAACCTCACCGATGGTGATCCGGTGCGGCAAGCGCTTCTCGCGCCAGCAGGAATCGGAGGCCGAACGTCCGGCTTTCCCGATGGTTCGATGCGGCCACATGTCCTTTCTCCTCGCCGATGGTTTCGGGCCGAGACTGCCAGTCCGGCGGCGAAAGGGATGTGGCAAACCCCACTTGCACGGAATTTGTTGCCGCGATCCCGCGTCGGGACGAGCGCCGGCTTCGCAGCGGATCAGAGCGGTGTGGAGGTTGGAAAAATCGTAATGATGAGAGGCCACTGCCAAACCGGCCGGCCAGACCCGGGCATTGTGCGCGGGCGGAGGCGAAATGCGGTGCAGGCGATGTCCACTTGTAATTATCACTCGTTTTGTAAATATTGATTTTGGAATTACTTTTAGGAGACCCCCGCAAAACACCGGCGTGAATGCAAAGCACCTAATGGGTCCGGGTTCCAGTCATCATAATCGTGCGCGCGTAAAGTAATTAGAAAATAATTCCCCAATCAATATTTAACAATCAACAGTGAAAATAATCACAACATGACCGGCGCCGCATTTCGCGGCGCCC
>RFIR01000485.1 GCA_003695135.1 Alphaproteobacteria bacterium
GCCGGCCACGCGGTCCTGGGTCGAGGTCGCGGATTCCGGCCCGGCCAGCATGGCGCAGCGCCTGTAGCCGCGATCCAGCAGCGCGCGCGCCGCCATGCGGCCGGCCTCGACATTGTCGATGCCGATCACGTCGATGCCGGGATGGGCGGTCGGTCGACCGAAGGCATGAACGAGAGGGACGCCGGCGGCATGAAAGTTCTCGGCGAATTCGAGCGGCAGGGTCGATGAGGCCAGAATCGCCGCATCAACCGAGTACTGGCGCAGCATGTGCAGCGCGCTGGCCGGATCGAATTCCTCCGACAGGTTGACCAGCAGCGGGCGCAGGCCGCGCGACTGCAGCCCGCGGGTGAACAGGTCGAACACTTCCATGAACATCGGGTTGTGGAAATTGTCGGCGATCAGCCCGATCAGCTTGGTCCGCCCGGTGGTCAGCGAGGAGGCGAGCGCATTGGGTGCATAGCCCAGATCCTCGGCCGCCTTCTGAACCCGCGCGCGGGTCCGCGCGCTGATCGAGGCGCCTTCGGTGAAGCAGCGCGAGACGGTCGATCGCGACACACCGGCGCGAAGGGCGACGTCCTTCAGCGTGGCCGGCATGTGCGCTGGCCGGTCGCGGCCTCCCTGCGTCCCCCGCCGGCCGGGTCAGAACGCCTCCGCATACTCGTCCTGGGTCTTGGCGCCGGTGATGTAGGCGACCACATCCTGACCGTCGGTCTCCTCCTTGACCAGATTGGCGCAGATGCGGCCGCGGCGGAACACCACGATCCGGTCGACCAGATCGAACACCTGGCGCATGTTGTGGCTGATCAGGATCAGCGGCTCGCCCGCCTCCTTAAGCGCCCTGATGATGTTTTCCACCTGCGCGGTCTCCTGCACGCCCAGCGCGGCGGTCGGCTCGTCCATGATGGTCAGCCTGGAATGGAAGGTCGCCGTGCGCGCGATGGCCACGCATTGCCGCTGTCCGCCCGACATGTTGCGGATGGTATTGTGGATGTTGGGGATCTTGACGCCGGTCTTTTCCAGCCCCGCCTTGGTGGCCTCGCGCATGCCGCGATAGTCGAGGATCGAAAACGGCCCGAGATTGAACAGCGTCTTCTCGCGCCCCAGGAAAAGGTTGTCCGGCACGTCCAGATCGTCGGCCAGCGCCAGCGTCTGGAACACCGTCTCGATGCCGGCCTCGCGCGCATCGAGCGGGCCGTCGAACTGCACCTTTTCGCCATAGAAGATGATCTCGCCGCGGGTGGGCCGCTCGACCCCGGTGATCTGGCGCACGAAGGTCGACTTGCCGGCACCGTTGTCGCCCATGATGGCGACATGCTCGCCCTGACGAAGGATGAAGTTGGCACCCTCCAGCGCATGCACCCCGCCGTAATGCTTGGTCAGGTCGCGGGTTTCCAGAACGATGTCGCTGTCCATGACGCCCCCCCTAGCTTCGCAGCGCAGCGCGTTTCTGGCGCCACTGGTCCAGCACCACCGCGCCCACGATGATCGCGCCCATCACCATCTCCTGATAGAAGGCGTCCAGCCGCAGGAAGGTGAAACCGGACTGGATCACGCCGAAGATCAGCGCCCCGAGCACGGTGCCCACGATCGAGCCGCGCCCGCCGGCCAGCGAGACGCCGCCGATCACCGCCATGGCGATGGCGTAGAGCTCGTAGACCACGCCCATGCCCGATTGCGCGGTGAGGTTCTTGGAGCTCAGCACGATGGCGGCGAAGGCGGCCAGCATCGCCGCGATCGCATAGACCAGCACCTTGTGCCGGTCCACCGCGATGCCCGACATCCGTGCGGCCTCCTCGTTCGAGCCGATGGCATAGGTATGCTTGCCATAGACGGTGTAGCGCAGGATCAGGTGGAACAGCACCGCCAGCAGCACGAACCAGATCACCGGCATCATGCCCGAGCCGATCCAGGCGTAACCTTCGGTGGGAAAGGACACCGGCTGGCCCTTGGTCCACCACTTGGCCACGCCGCGGGCCGAGACCAGCATGCCCAGCGTGGCGATGAAGGGCGGGATGCGGGTATAGGCGATCAGGAGCCCGTTGACGAGCCCGGCGAACAGCCCGCAGGCCAGCCCGACGATCACCGGCACGATCGCCGGCAGATCCATCAGTTCGGGGCCGAACACCGCCTTGGGGTTGGGATGGCCGTTGACGGTGGCAACCTGGGCGAAGCTCATGGTGATCATCGCCGTGGCGCCGACCACCGATCCCGAGCTGAGGTCGATCCCGCCCAGGATGATGACCTGGGTGACCCCCAGCGCGATGATGCCGATGATCGACACCTGCAGGATGATGATCCGCAGACGCTGCTCGTTGAAGATGGTGTCGAACCGGCCCCTGGAATCGAACAGGAAGCTCTGGTTCATGAGCAGCGCGCCCAGCGCCTCGAAGATCAGGATGATCAGGATGAGCGCGGCGAAGATGTTCACCTCGTTCGGCCAGCGCCGCCTGGAGGCGTCGAAGGTGACGCCGCCGACACCGTGTGATCCGTCGGTCATGTCCTCCCCCCGGTCAGGTTCGGGTCAGTGCGCCGGCCGGCGCGCAGCCGGGCGTGGATCGGGCCGGCGCCGTGCGGCGCCGGCCCCGCCCTCAGTTCTTCGACAGGAACTGGTCGAGATTGTCGGGCGTGACCAGGATGAAGGGGATGTAGACCTTCTGGTCGACCTCCTTGCCATTGGCCAGCGCCAGCGCGGCGTTCAGCGCGCCGGCGCCCTGGCCATGGGCGTCCTGGAACACGGTGACGTCGAGATCGCCGGCCTGCATCGCCAGCAGCGCGTCCTGGGTGGCGTCGACGCCGGTGACGATCACATCCTTCATGTCGATGCCGGCGGCCTTCATCGCCTGGATGGCGCCGATGGCCATCTCGTCATTGTTGGCGAAGACCACGTCGAAATGCTCGCCCGCCGACAGCCAGTTGGTCATCAGGTCCTGCGCCTCGTCGCGCGACCAGTTGGCGGTCTGCTCGTCGATCAGCGTGATGAACTTGCACATGTCGATGCCGATGATGTCGTGCACGTCCTTGGACCGCTGCACCGCGGCCTGGTTGGACAGCTGACCCATCAGCATGTAGCCGCGCGCGCCGCCGGCAAGCCCGGCCGCACGCAGAAGCTTGCAGGCCTCGAAGGCGGCCAGGGTCCCCGATTCGATCTCGTTGGAGGCCACGAAGGCCTGGTTGTCGGGCAAGTTGTCCACATTGATCGGCTCGCGGTTGACATAGACCAGCGGCACGCCCGCCGCCGCCGCGGCCGCCGTCATCGCCTCGGTGGCCGAGGTGTCGACCGCGTTGACGATGATCGCATCGACGCCGGAGGCGATGAAGTTGTTGATCTGGTCGAGCTGGCGGGCGACATCGTCCTGCGCATCCTCGATCTGGACATCGACACCGTCCATGCCGTCGGCCATCTCCTGGATGCCATTGCGCAGCACGGTAAGGAAGTTGTCGTCGAACCGCGCCATGGTCACGCCGATGGTCTCGGCCATGGCCGAGCTCGACAGCATTGCGGCAAAGCCTGCGATAATCAGGGTCTTCTTCACGGAATTCCTCCCCTTTTCTGGTGTCCGGCGCACCGGTTCGCGATCAGCCGGAATCTCGATTTGCTGCACCGCCTCGGGCGATGCCCGAACCCGGGACGCGCGTCGCGCGCCGGCAGATTCCACCCGCCACAGTAGCGGCTCGACCGCGGTTTGCAACCGGTTCCACAATCCGGATCCCGGCCTTGCCCCTGCGGTCGGGGCGATGGCGCGCCAGGCCACGGGCCATCGGCGCCGGGCCCGCGGCAGGCTTCGGTCAAGGAGTGTCAACGATTTCGCAACGCATTTCTGTAAGGCTTGGCCCAGAGAGACGGGTGTGGAAATGCAACAGATTGCCGAATCGGCCGCTTCACCGCCGATCAATGTGGTGACCCTGCGCTTTGTGCAGGGAAACGTCGCAACCCTGGCTGACAGGCCGGTCTTTGCCCGGCCCGAAACCGATCGCCCCACGCCGCCGGTGCGCCCCGCCCTGGGCGAGAAGGCCCTGCGCGGCCTCGCGGAATCGCGGGCCGAGGCGGAGGAGGTCGAGATCATCCCCGCGCGCAAGGGGCCGGGCAGGGCCCGGCGTGGCAAGGATGAGCCCGCAGCGACCCGGCCCGAGCCTGCCGGCCGGTCGCAGCCCGGCCCGGCCCGGGAGCAGGCGGAGCGATCGCAAGCGGAGAAGGATGCCCGCATCGTCGAGGAGCTGGCGAAGCGCGACAAGGAGGTGCGCCGCCACGAGCAGGCCCATGCGGTGATCGGTGGCCAGTATGCCGGCCAGCCGAAATTCACCTACCGGACCGGGCCGGACGGGCGGCGCTATGCGGTCAGCGGCGAGGTTCCGATCGACGTTGCGCCGGTCAGGGGCGACCCGGAGGCGACGATCCGCAAGATGGAGGTGGTCAAGGCCGCCGCGCTCGCCCCGGCCGAGCCCTCCGGCGCCGACCGGCGCATCGCCGCGCTCGCCGATGCGCAGCGGCTGCGCGCGATTGCCGAGCTTGCCCGGATGAAGGCCGAGGAACGCGCCAGGGCCCGGGAGGCGGCACAGACCGCGGCGGAGGAGGATGCGCGCGAAACCGCCGGCACCACGCCCCCGCGCGACCCGCACGCGGATATCGCCCGCCAGGCCGACATCATCGCCTTCATCCCCGGCACCGGGCAGGGGCGGCAGCTCGACCGCGCTGCCTGAGCCATCCGCGTTGCGGCTTTCGCTGACGGACGCTTCCCGCTAGGCTGCGCCCGAACGCGGCAGTGGCGGGAGGAAAGGGTATGCAGCGCAAGCTTCTCGGGCGGACGGGGGTCTCGGTCTCGGCGCTGTGTTTCGGCACGATGTGTTTCGGCGGCAATGCCGACGAGGCGGAAAGCGCGCGGCTTTACGCGGCCTGCCGCGATGCCGGCATCGATTTCTTCGACTGCGCCAATGTCTACAATGCCGGCCGGGCCGAGGAGATTCTCGGGCGGCTGATGGCCCATGAGCGCGACGCGCTGGTCATCACCAGCAAGGTCGGCAGCGGCACCGGCAATTCGCGCCGCGCGATCATGCGCGAGGTCGAGGGCAGCCTGCGCCGGCTGGGCACCGACCGTATCGACATCTATTTCCTGCACCAGTTCGACCCCGATACCCGCGTCGAGGACAGCCTGCGCGCGCTCGACGATCTGGTGCGCGCCGGCAAGGTGCTCTATCTCGGCGCCTCGAACTGGGCGGCCTGGCAGATCGCGCTCGCGCTCGGAACCCAGGTGCGCGAGGGGCTGGCCATGTTCGATGTGCTGCAGCCGATGTACAATCTGCTCAAGCGCCAGGCCGAGGTGGAGATCCTGCCGCTGGCGCAGGACCGCGATCTGGCCGTCATCCCCTACAACCCGGTGGCCGGTGGCGTGCTGACCGGCAAGTATCTGCAGCCGGGCAGCAATCGCGGCCGGCTCGACGAGCTCGACTTCTATGCCAGCCGCTATGGCGCCGACTGGATACCGAAGGTGGTGGCCGAATTCGTGGCGCTGGCCGGACGCATCGGCGCCCATCCGGTGACGCTCGCCAATGCCTGGGTGGCGCGGCACCCGGCGGTCACCGCCCCGATCATCGGCGCGCGCAATGTCGAACAGCTGCAGCCGGCGCTGAAGGCGGCCGACTACGCGCTGAGCGACGAGGACTACGCCGCGATCTCGGCGCTGGTCCCGGCACCGCCGCCGGCCCATGACCGGACCGAGACGGTGAGATAGCGCGGATTGCTGCAGATCCGAGGGAAAGCTTTTCCCGCACCACCAAGTCCACCCGCCCGGAGAGCGAAGCGAACCGGGCATGCGTCCGCCCGCCGCACAGGCGGGCGCATACCCTTCCCGGGCGGCCGCACGCCATCGCGTTGGAGCCGTGGGTCAATCGACAGGATCAGGACCTGCACGCGCCCGGCATGTATCCCCGCCTGCGCCGTTCATCCAGGGCTTCAGATCGTCTGGTCGTATTCGTCGACGCTGGGCTCGGTGCGGATCACCGCGTCGAGATCGGCAAAGATCGCCCGCATCTCCGCCTCGCTCTCGGGGCTTTCGCAGACCACCACCAGATTGGGGGTGTTGGACGAGGCGCGCACCAGCCCCCAGGCGCCATTCTCCAGCATCACCCGCGCGCCGTTGACGGTGATGACATCGGTAATCCGGCGCCCGCCGAGGCTGCCCGATCCGACCATGCCGGCAAGCCGCTCGGTCAGCCGCTCGATCACCGCGTATTTCTCGGTGTCGGGGCAATAGGGCGACATGGTCGGCGTCGACCATGTCACCGGCAGGGCGCGGCGCAGATCGGCCAGACTCCGATCCGGGTGGCGATCCATCAGCTTGGCAATTTCCACCGCCACCCGCATGCCGCAATCATAGCCCGCGCCGACAGGGGGCGCGAGGAAGTAGTGGCCCGATTTCTCGAAGCCGGCCAGCGCGCCGAGCTCGAAGACCCGCCGCTTCATGTGAGAATGCCCCGTCTTCCAGTAATCGGCCCTCGCGCCGGCCGCGCGCAGTTCCGGATCGGCGGCGAAAAGCCCGGTCGATTTCACATCCGCCACGAAGGTCGCACCGGGGTGCAGCCTGGCCAGATCGCGGGCGAGGATCACCCCCATCTTGTCGGCGAAGATCTCCTCGCCTTCGTTGTCGACCACGCCGCAGCGGTCGCCATCGCCGTCAAAGCCGAGCGCGAGATCGGCGCCATGGGCGCGCACCGCCTCGGCCATGTCGTGCAGCATCTCCATCGCCTCGGGGTTGGGGTTGTAGGCGGGGAAGCTGTAGTCGAGCTCGGTATGCAGCGGGACGACCTCGACGCCGATGCGCGTGAGCAGCTCCGGCGCGAAGGCCGAGGCGGTGCCGTTGCCGGTGGCCACCACCGCGCGCAGGCGCCGCGTCATGCGGAAATCGCCGGCCAGATCGTCGAGATAGGCCGCACGCATGCCCTCCTCGCGGATCAGCGCCCCGCCGGGCCGGGCCACGCCTTCGCCGCCCAGAACGATGTCGCGCAGCCGCGCCATCTCCTCCGGCCCATGGGTCAGCGGCATGCGAAAGCCGATCTTGACCCC
>RFIR01000486.1 GCA_003695135.1 Alphaproteobacteria bacterium
ACGTGGTGCAGATCGGTCGGGCCGTGATTAAAAACCAAACGCAAAATCCCAAATGCCGCCGCATCAGCGCCGCATTCCGCTGGCACACCGTTATCGGGTGTATGAGTGAGTTTCGCAGATGTTTGACGGGTTCGAAGTCCTCCGTTCTCCCGACCAGCTTCGATCCCTGGCGCGGCGCTGGCACGCCGAGGGGCAGAAGGTCGCGATCATCCCCGTCATCGGGCCGGTGCATGACGGCCATATCGCGCTGGTGCGCGAGGCGCGCAGCCTTGGCCATCGCGTCGCCGCCTGCCTGGTCGATCTGGACGGCGGCGGCCTGCCGCGCGACATCGACACCGATGCCGAAGAGCTCGAGCACGCCCGCGCCGATGCGGTCATCGCCCCGCTCATCGAGAAATACTGCCCCGACGGCTTTCGCACCCGCCTGCGCGTCGGCGGTCTGACCGACGTGCTGTGCGGGAAGGTCGAGCAGGGCTGCTTCGATCATGCGGTGCTGATCACGCTGCGCCTGATCAATCAGAGCCGGGCCGATCTGGTGCTGATCTCCGAGCTGCAATGGCAGTTCGCCATCATCCTTGGCCAGATCACCGGCGATCTGGACATCGACACCGAAATCCGCATTCGCCCCGCGCTGCGTGCCGCCGACGGCACGCCCTGTTCGGCCGAGGCGAGCGCACTGCCCTATCCCGAACGCCGTCTGGCGGCGAGCTTTGCCAGGACGCTGGCCGATGCCGCGCAGGCGATCCGGTCGGGCTGCGATCCGCGCTCGGTGTGCAGCAATGTCGGCGCCGCGCTGGTCGATGCCGGGTTCGAGACGGTCGACTACCTCGAGCTGCGCCATGCCGGCACGCTGATGCGCGTGCAGGATCCGGCGACCTCGGGCCCGGCCCGGCTGTTCGCCTCGGCGCGGCTGCGCGGGATGCGGCTGCTCGACAACATGGCCGTGGCCTGAGGCGCAGGGCGTTCAGCCGGTCTCGATCAGCCGCGCGACATAGCGCGCCAGAAGGTCGATCTCCAGATTCAGCCGCCCGCCCACCGCGATCCCGCCCCAGCTGGTGTGCTGCGCGGTGTGCGGGATGATGTTGACGCCGAATTCCGGCCCCTCGACCTCGTTGACGGTCAGCGAGGTGCCGTTGAGCGCCACCGAACCCTTCTCGGCGATGAAGCGCGCCAGCGCCTGCGGCGCGCGCAGGCGAAAGCGGAGGCTGTCGCCTTCGGGCCGGCGCGCGATCACCTCGGCCAGCCCGTCGACATGGCCCGAGACGATATGCCCGCCCAGCTCGTCACCGACATGCAGCGCACGTTCCAGATTGACCCGGTGCCCCTCGCGCCAGCTGCCCAGCGTGCTGCGCGCCAGCGTCTCGGCCGAGGCATCGGCCTCGAACCAGCCCGCCCCGTCCTCCTGCCCGCGGGCGATCACGGTCAGGCAGACCCCGTCGCAGGCGATGGATGCGCCGATGGCGATGCCGGAGACGTCATAGCCCGTGCGGATGCGAAAACGGGTATCGCCGCGCCGCGTCACCCGCTCCACACGCCCGATATCGGTAATGATGCCGGTGAACATCACGCGCCCTCCCTGCCGCCGCCGAACCACCCCGAATTGAGCGATTCAGCGCCGCGACGCAAGGGGAGCCATACCCCGCATCAATCACTTGTTAAGGTTCCGGGAGGAGGATAATTTTCGGTTAACCATGATCGGGCAGGCAGGCATGACCGATTCCACGCGTCGATTTCTGTTCCTTCAGGGGCCGCACGGGCCGTTCTATGACGAGCTGGCCGGATCCCTGCGCCGGGCCGGGGCGACATGCTGGCGCATCGGCGTCAATCGTGGCGATCAGGCGGAATGGAGCGATCGGGCAAGCTATATCGCGCTGGCCGCCCCCGCGCGGGACTGGGAGGCGGCGCTGGCGGGCCATGTCGCGGCGCTCGGCATCACCGATCTGGTGATCTATGGCGAGGGGCGCCCGCTGCACCGGATCGGCCAGCGCCTGGCGCGGGCGCAGGGTCTCAACCTGCACTGTTTCGAGGAAGGCTATCTGCGCCCCTGGTGGCTGACCTATGAGCGGGGTGGGCTCAACGGGCGCTCGCCGCTCAAGTCGATCGGTCTCGACCGCATCCGCCGGGCGGTGGCCGGCCGCGACACCGAGCTTGCCGGCGCGCCGGATGGCTGGGGGCAGGCGCTCGCCCATGCCTGGCACGGCATGCGCTATCACGGCTGGATCCTCGCGCTCAACCGCGGCTACCCGCACTATCGCACCCATCGCGATCCGGGGGTAGCCCGCGAGGTATGGCTGAACGCGCGCTTCCTGCTCGGCCAGCCCCTGCGCATGCTGGCCAGCCGGCTGCGCATCCGCCGCCTGCTGCGCCGCGCCACGCCCTATCATCTGGTGCTCTTGCAGCTCGGCCATGACAGCGCGATGCTGAGCAACAGCCGCTACCGATCGGTCTCGGCGTTCATGCGCGACTGCATGGAGGCGTTTGCCCGCGGCGCGCCGCACGACCACCTGCTGGTGTTCAAGACCCATCCCTTCGAGGACATGCGCGAGCCGCTGCCGCGGATCATGCGCCAGCTGGCGGCGCGGCACGGCCTGCAAGAGAGGGTGATGATGATCCATGGCGGCAAGCTGGGCCGGCTGCTCGATCACGCGCAAAGCGCGGTCACGATCAATTCCACCGCCGGCCAGCAGGCGCTGTGGCGCGGCCTGCCGCTCGCCGCGCTCGGCGACGGGGTCTATGTCCTGCCCGGCCTCGTCTCCGACCAGCCGCTCGATGCGTTCTTCGCCGCGCCGAAGCCGCCCGATCTCGACGCCTATCGCGACTTCCGCCGCTTCCTGCTGGCCACCAGCCAGATCCGCGGCGGCTTCTACACCGCACGCGGCCGGGCAGCGGCATTGCCGGTTCTCGTCGAGCGGATGCTTGAGCAGACCGATGCCTGCACCCGGCTGCTTGACGAGGCCGAATCGGCCCCGGCGATGGAGCCGGACAATGTGAACCGCGCCGCGTAGATTTCCCCGCGCCGTTGCCTGGTTGCAACAGTGGGCCGGCATTGTGAACCAAACGCTGTTCATCGTTTTCCGTAGTCAAAACTTGCCGTAAGTTGCTCAAAACACCTGCCCGCGACCGGGCAGGAAAAAGGCAGGCACGAGCAGTGACGAGGACGAAGCGGTGAGAGCTTCCGGATCGCGACGGATTGCGGGCCTGATCGGGCTCGCGGGATTGGTGGTGCTGACAGGCTGCGGACTCCCCCGTACCGGGCCCAGCGAATCCGAGATCAGGGCGCAGGGCGACGAAACCACCCTGCCGTTCGAGATCGTGCCGGTAACCGATGCCGTGGCCCGGCTGTCGACGCGGGACGAAGGCATGCGGTTTCAGGAGGCGTTCCGCCGCTCCCCGCCGCAGAACGTCAATCTCATCGGGCCGGGCGACAGCATCGCGGTGACGGTGTGGGAAAACGTCGGCCCGAGCAATGTCGGGGTGCTGACCGCGGTCGGACAGAAATTCGCCCTGCTGCAGGAAACCCAGGTCGATCAGGACGGCTTCATCTTCATGCCCTATGTCGGCCGGCTGCGCGCGGCCGGCAACTCGCCCGAGGCGCTGCGCCGCATGATCGCCGAGGGGCTGAAGGACCAGACCCCCGACCCGCAGGTCGAGGTGCGCCGGCTGCAGACCCGCAGCGCCACCGTCAGCGTGATCGGCTCGGTGGCCACGCCCGGCATCCTGCCGATCGAGGCCGCGACCCGGCGGCTGCTGCCCATGCTGTCGCGCGCCGGCGGCGTGACGGTGGAGCCGGAGGTCGCCATCGTCACCCTGCGCCGGGGCAGGCTTTCGGGCCGGGTCTGGCTGCAGGACATCTACGATCATCCCGAATTCAACGTGCCCCTGCGCGCCCATGACCAGATCATCGTCGAACGCGATCGCCGCGCCTTCACCGCGCTCGGCGCGCTGGGATCGCAGCGCCGGGTCGCCTTCCCGTCGCGCGACATCAATGCGCTGGAGGCGCTGGGGCTGGTCGGCGGGCTGAACACCCAGATCTCGAATCCCACCGGCATCTTCGTCTTCCGCACCGAACCGGTGGAGGTCGCGCGGGCGGTGATCGCCGACAAGGACATCGTCGAGCCGCAGCGGGTCGTCTACACCATCGACCTGACCCGGCCGGGCGGGCTTTTCACCGCCAAGAGCTTTGGCATTCGCGACGGCGACGTGATCTATGTCACCGAGGCGCCGCTGGTGCGCTGGCTCAAGGTTCTGCAGGCGGTGGCGCCGGTGGTGAATTTCGCGAATTCGGCAACCAACCTGACCAACCTCTGACCATGTCGCGCCCGATCCGTTTCACCCCTGCTCCCGGCGCAAGGGCAGGCGCCCGCCTGTGGGGCGGGCGGGCACATGCCCGTGTGGCTGCGCGCCGCGGGCGGGTGGCCCCGATCAAACCCGACAAGCTCTGAGCATGCGCCGGCTCGGCGTCGTCTCGCTGGGTCTGGCACGGCGGGGCTGGCTGCGCCGGGTGCTGGAACTGGCGGGCTGGGCCATGCGGCCCGGCCCGTTCGGCGCCGATGCCATCGGCGTCTGGGGGCGCGGCCGGGCGGCGCGGCGCGGCATGGCGCTGGCCCGGCGCACGGGCCTGCCCGTCGTCACGCTGGAGGACGCCTTCCTGCGCTCGCTGCGGCCGGGAGCGGCGGGCGAGCCGCCCTACGGGCTGATCATCGACGATCTCGGCATCCATTACGATGCCGAGCGCCCCTCGCGGCTGGAGCTGCTGCTGCAGGGCGGGGATCCGCTTGCAGGCGGGGCCGAGGCGCTGGCGCTCTGGCAGGAGTTCGGCCTTTCCAAATACAATCACTGGTTGGCCGATGCCCGATTGCCGGCCCCGGGCTATGTTCTGGTCGCCGATCAGAACCCGGGCGATGCCTCGATCGCCCATGGCCGGGCCGATGCCGCCAGCTTTGCGCGCATGCTCGAGGCCGCGCTCGACGAAAACCCCGGCCTCCCGGTGCTGATCCGTACCCATCCCGCGGCCCAGGGGGCAGGCCATTTGGGGGCGGAGGTCTTCCGAGACCGGGTTCTGCGAGCGCCGCCGCTGGCCCCGCCCGCCGCGCTGATCGCCGGTGCGGCGCGGGTCTATGCCGTCACCTCGCAGCTCGGCTTCGAGGCGATCCTCGCCGGCCAGCGCCCGCGCATCTTCGGGATGCCCTTCTATGCCGGCTGGGGGTTGGGCGAGGAGGAGCTGCGCTGCCCCCGCCGCACGCGCCGGCGCAGCCGCGAGGAACTCTTCGCCGCCTGCATGCTGCGCTATCCGCTCTGGTACGACCCTTTCCGCGACCGGCTGAGCGATTTCGCCACCATCGCCGGCATGGCGCAGGCCGAGGCCGCGCAGTGGCGCGAGAATGCCGAGCCGGCCGAATGCATCGGCGTGCGCGCCTGGAAGCGGCGCAGCGTGGCGCGGTTCCTGAACGGGCCCGGCGGGGCGCCGGTCTTTTCCGACACCCCGCGGCACCCCGAGCGCCGCTGCGTGGTCTGGGCCAGCCGCGAGACGCCGGCGCTGCGCGCGGCTTGCGCGGACCGGCCGATATGGCGGATGGAGGACGGCTTCATACGCTCGCTCGGTCTCGGCGCGCGGCTGGTCGCGCCCGCCTCGCTGGTGCTCGACGATCTCGGCATCTATTACGATCCCGCCCGCCCGTCGCGGCTGGAGCGGCTGATTGCGACCGCATGCGACCTGCCTGCACAGAAGCTTGCGCGCGCGGCGCGGCTGCGCGCGATGCTGGTGGCCGGCGGGATCGGCAAGTACAATCTCGCCCGGGACGCCATGCCGGATCTGCCTCCCGGGCGGCGGGTGGTGCTGGTGGCCGGGCAGGTGGAGGACGATGCCTCGGTGCGGCTGGGCGCGACCGGCGCGGTGCGGACCAACCGGGCGCTCCTGCAGACGGCGCGCGCGGCAGATGGGCAGGCGTTCGTGATCTACAAGCCGCACCCAGATGTGCTGGCCGGGTTGCGCCCCGGCGCGGTGGAGGATGCCGGGACACTGGCCGATCTGGTGATCGGCGACGTGCCGCTGGACCGGCTGTTCGCGTCCGTTTCAGAGCTCTGGACCATGACCTCGCTCATGGGCTTCGAGGCGCTGTTGCGCGGCGTGCCGGTGGTCTGCCTCGGCGCGCCCTTCTATGCCGGCTGGGGGCTGACGCGCGATCTCGGCCCGGTGCCGGAGCAGCGAGTTGCCCGGCCGAGCCTCGACGGGCTGGTGCATGCGGCGCTGATCGACTATCCGCGCTATGTCGATCCGGTGACCGGTCGCGCCTGCCCGGTGGAGGTGATCGTCGACCGGCTGGCCGCGCGCGATCCGCGCATGGCGCGCGCGCCGTCAGCGCCGATGGCGCTGCTCGCGCGGCTTCAGGACCGGCTGTCGGGGCATTCCTGGCTCTGGCGCTGATCGACGGTCTCCCATTCGCTCAGCACATCGGCACCGATCCGGCGCGTGTTCAGCAGGCGGAAGCGGGGTGCCTCGGCCAGCGCGTCGAGCCCCAGTGCGCCCACGGCCGGGATGCCATCGGCGCCGATGACGAGCCCCGCGCCGACCACGCATAACCGGTCGACGAGACC
The DNA here is from genome assembly GCA_003695135.1 of Alphaproteobacteria bacterium. GTDB lineage: Bacteria > Pseudomonadota > Alphaproteobacteria > Rhodobacterales > Rhodobacteraceae > J013. The sequence goes on from RFIR01000486.1 coordinate 6,595, forward strand.
GGCGCCGAGCAGGCTGGCGGCGAGACGCCCGCCGCCCTCGCAGAGCAGCCGGGTCAGGCCGCGCTCTGCGAGCGTCTGCATAAGTGCGCGCAGGTCGAGCTTGCCATCGGCGTCATGGGGCAAGGGCATCAGCACCGCCCCCGCCGCGCGCAGCCGCGCCGCGCGCGCCGGATCGGCGTCCTGACGGTGTGCGATCCACAAGGGCACGCGTCGTGCGCTTTGCACAAGCCGTGAGCCGTCCTCCAGCGACAGCCCGCCATCGGCGAGGATGCGCACCGGCGAGGCCTCGGCCAGCCCCAGCCCGCGCACATCCAGGCTGGGGTCGTCGCTGCGCGCGGTGCCGGCGCCGATCAGGATGCCGTCATGGCGCACGCGCAAGAGATGGGCATAGCGCCGCGCCTGCGGCCCGGAGATCCAGCGGCTTTCGCCCGAGGCGGTGGCGATGCGCCCGTCCAGCGTGGTGGCGAGCTTGAGGGTGACCATCGGCCGGCCCCGGCGGATGCGGGTGAGAAAGCCGCGATTGCAGCGCGCGGCCTCGCTCTGCATCAGCCCGGTCTCGACCGCGATACCGGCGGCACGCAGGCGGGCGAAGCCGCGGCCCGAGACCCGGGGATCGGGATCTTCCATGGTCGAGACCAGGCGGGCAATGCCGGCTGCGACCAGCGCATCGGCACAGGGCGGGGTTCGGCCGTGATGGGCGCAGGGCTCCAGCGTCACATAGGCGGTGGCCCCGCGCGCGGCCGAGCCTGCCTGGGCCAGCGCCATCGCCTCGGCATGCGGCCGCCCGCCCGGCTGGGTCCAGCCGCGGCCGAGGATGCGGCCCTCGCGCGCGATCACGCAGCCCACTGCCGGGTTGGGCCAGACCCGTCCCAGCCCGCGTTCGGCCAGTGTGAAGGCGATGCCCAGAAACCGCCGGTCCCGGGCCGGATCGGGGGGCAGGCCTCAATCCTCCCCTTGGGCAACGGTCTCGGTCGGGCGCAGCTCGGCCACGAAATCCTCAAAATCATCCGCCGCCTGGAAGTTCTTGTAGACACTGGCAAATCGGACATAGGCCACGGTGTCGATGCGCGAGAGTGCCTCCATGACGATGGTGCCGATCACGTCGGACTTGATGTCCGAATCGCCCATCGATTCCAGCCGCCGCACGATGCCCGAGATCATCTGGTCGACCCGTTCGGGCTCCACCGGGCGCTTGCGCAATGCGATCCGGATGGAACGTTCAAGCTTGGAGCGGTCGAATTCCTCGCGCCGGCCGTTCTTCTTGACCACCGTCAGATCGCGCAGCTGCACGCGCTCATAGGTGGTGAAACGCCCGCCGCAGGCCGGGCAGAGCCGCCGCCGCCGGATCGAGACATGATCCTCGGCCGGACGGCTGTCCTTGACCTGGGTTTCGATATTTCCGCAAAACGGACAGCGCATCTTGTCCCCCCAAGCATCGAGCGAGCCAGCACTATAGGCAGACCGCCACCGATTGGGTAGGGGAAGATGCCCGGCCCCACATATCGCCCGCAATGGCGTTGCACGGATGCGTCATACCGACCGTCCCGCACGCGCGAGGAATATTCATGACGGACCGCTGCAAAACACGGATGCAGGCGGATGCCCGGAATGCACAAGCTCTTGCATGGACCATGGCCGCGCGCGTAAAGAAATTGGAAGAGCCCCCTGCAAAACCCTGCCGGCCAGACCCGGGCGGTGCGCCTGGGCGGAGGCGAAATGCGGCGCCGGCGAAGTTTGCTCCTGGTTTTCACCTGTTTGACAGAGCCCCCCTGCGATACTCAACCAGCCAGACCCGAGCGTTCCGCGCGGGCGCCACGAAATTGTGGCGCCACATGCGCTCTTCTTAATTTCACTGTTGATTGATAAATATTGATTGAGACCC
>RFIR01000487.1 GCA_003695135.1 Alphaproteobacteria bacterium
ACTTCCACCGCTGCCGCGCCCACCCGCGCGGTCAGCGCAGCATTGACCACCCCCTCGCCGAAGCGGCGCGAGAGCCGGGCGACCACGCCACCGCCCAGCACCGCGCCCAGCATGTCGTCGCCCACCGCCACTGCGCCGGTGGCCACCAGGTGGGTGGCGACCGCTCGCATCAGTCGCAGCGAGCCGAGACTGCCGGCGCGCCCGCCATAGATGGCGGCGATGCGGCGGATCATGCGCAGATTGGTCACCAGCGCCACGGTGACATCGGCCAGCGCCAGCGGCACCATGGCGGTGATCACGGCGACCTGGCGCGCGGCGGCCTCGATCTCGCGCGCGGCACGGGCATCGAGCGTCTCGAAATAGCTGCGCTCGGCGAAATCGAGCAGCGCATCGGCATCGAGCAGCGCCTCGCGCTCGGCCGTCACGCGCTGGCGGGCGCGTTCCACGTCACGCCGCCCGGCATAGAAATCGCCCAGCGCGGCGGTGAACGCCTCGACCGCATCGCGCTCATGCCCGGCGCGCGCCGCGGCGGCCCGGTCGCGCAGACGGTCGACCCGCGCCAGCCGCGACAGGGCCGCGATCTCGCGCAGCACGAAACCAGCCAGTCCGATCAGCACGATGACCAGAAGCACCAGCGCCACCCGGCCCAGCCAGATGTTGCGCGCAAACAACCCCAGCACGAAATCCCACGCCCAGCTCGCCACCGCGATGGAGACGAGCGCCGAGAACGCCCAGCCCACCAGCCGGCCGAACCAGCCGCCGCGCGGCGGGGTGGCAGCCGAGGCGATCAGCCGCGGCATCGCCGGCTCGGCATCGGACACCGGCGGGGCCGTCTCCGGCGTGAAGGCGGGGGCTTCGGGCAGCTCGCCAGCCTCCAGCATCACCGATCCGTCACGCGGCCGGCCGGCGCGCTCCGGCTCGCCTTCTTCGGTTCCGGTCTCGATCACGACCGGCCCGCGGCGCTTGCCGTTCTTCTCGCTCATCGCAGCCTGTCTCCGATCAGGAATTCCAGCGCCCGGTCGAGCCTTATATGCGGCAGCCCCTCGCCGGACTTGCCGCTGAGCCGCGGCGGGGCGAAGTGCATCACCCGGTAGTCGCCGTCGAGCCAGTGCGCGCGCCCCTCACGGGCCGGGGCCAGCACCTCGGCCGTCGATGCAGGCAGATCGCCCGGATGCAGCGCCACCTCGCGCCCCGTCTCCAGCAGCCGCCCGCGCACCACCCCCAGCGGTGCGCCCTCATGGGTGATGGTCTGTTCGACGGTCGCGCGCAGGCTGGCGATGGCCATGGCATCGGTCTGCGCGCCGCGGAACTCCGCCCGCTGGCGGGCGTCGTCCAGCAGCGCCGCGGCGATTGCCGCCAGCCGGTCGTGCTGGCTGTGATGCAGGTGATCGGCCTTGGTGGCACAGAACAGGATGCGTTCGACCTTGTTGCCCAGCAGCGGCGCCAGCCAGCCGTTCGATCCGGTGCGGAAGCAGGCGAGGATGTCGGCCATCGCCAGGCGCAGATCGTCCACCGCGCGCGGGCCGCCATGCAGCGCCTCCAGCACGTCGATCAGCACCACCTGCCGGTCGATGCGCGAGAAATGGTCGCGAAAGAAGGGCCGGGCGACGGCGCGCTTGTAGGCCTCGTAGCGCCGCTCGAAGGCGCGCCACAGCGAGCCCGAGCGCGCGCTTTCCGGTTTCGGCAGCGGTGCGAAGGTCAGCGCCGGCGAGCCCTCCAGCTCACCCGGCATCAGGAAGCGGCCCGGCGCCAGCGCCGACAGACCGGCGGCCCGGCCCTGGGCGAGATAGTCGCGAAAGCCCGCCGCCAACGCCGCGGCCCGGGTCTCGTCCAGCGGCTCGGCCGGATCGGTCTGCGCGGTCAGCCGGTGCCAGTCCTCGGCCAGCCGGGCGCGGGCGGGGTTGCGCGCGGCCTCCAGCGCCTCGGCCGACCATTCGCCGTAGCTCTTGTGCATCAGAGGCAGGTCGAGCAGCCATTCGCCGGGATAGTCGACGATGTCGAGATGCAGGTTGCGCGAACCGGCCAGACCGCGCCACCAGCCCTGCGGCCGTACCCGCAGCGTCAGGCGCAGCTGGCTGATGGCGCGGGTCGATTCCGGCCAGTGCGGCTCGGTGCCCGTCAGCGCCGCAAGATTGCGCTCGAACTCGAAACGCGGCACGGTGTCGTCGGGCTGGGGCTGAAGATAGGCGTTTTCCAGCCGGTTTTCGGCCACCGCGGCCAGCTGGCCCATGCGCCCGCGGCGGATCAGATTGGCCACCAGCGAGGTGATGAACACCGTCTTGCCGGCGCGGCTGAGCCCGGTCACGCCGAGACGGATCACCGGCTCGAACAGTGCGCCGACGCTGTCCTGCGCCTCGTCGATCAGCCGGGTGATGTCGTCTGCTATGCCGCCGATTGCCATGCCTGCCCCGCGTTCCCGGTCCTATATGGGACGGATCGGCCGGGAAGGGGAGAGGGGCCGATTGCCGCCAGGGGCTGGCGGTTCGCGGAGCGCCGGTCGCCGGTGCCGGTGGCGACCGCAGGGATCTTGAGTATTTAGGCCAAGAAGAAGCACCGGCGTGTTGCGCGCCGCTTGCGCTTCGGCGATATGCCGGGCCGGAATGGGAGACTCCACCATGGTCCGGACATGCCGCGCTTTGCCCTGATCGTCGAATATGACGGCGCGCCCTTCGCCGGCTGGCAGCGCCAGAAGGACCAGCCCTCGGTGCAGGAGGCGCTGGAGCGCGCGCTGGCGCGGCTCGATCCCGGCCGGCCGGCGGTGACCGGGGCGGGGCGGACCGATGCCGGGGTGCACGCACTGGCGCAGGTCGCCCATGCCGATCTGGCCCGCGACTGGGACGGATTCCGGCTGGCCGGGGCGCTCAACCACCATCTGCGCCCGCAGCCGGTGGCGGTTCTGCGCGCCGGGCCGGTGGCGGCGGATTTTCACGCCCGCTTCAGCGCCACCCGCCGGCATTATTTCTACCGGCTGATCCGGCGCCGCGCGCCGCTGACGCTGGAGGCGGGACGGGCCTGGCAGATCCGCCGCCCGCTCGACGTGGCGGCGATGCGCGCGGCCGCCGCGGCGCTGGTGGGCCGGCACGACTTCACCACCTTCCGCTCGGCCCAATGCCAGGCTGACAGCCCGGTCAGGACACTCGACCGGCTGGAGATCGAGGAGATCGCCCGCCCCGATGGCGAGGAGCTGCGCTTTCATCTCGAAGCGCGGTCGTTCCTGCACAATCAGGTGCGCAGCATCGTCGGTTCGCTGGAACGGGTCGGCAGCGGGGCGTGGCCGCCGGAGCGGGTGGGTGAGGCGCTGGCCGCGCGCGAGCGCGCCGCCTGCGGCCCGGTGGCCCCGCCGCAGGGTCTCTATCTGGTCGAGGTGAGCTATCCCGAACCGCTGTTCGCGGGCGGGCCGGGCGCATCAGCCGCGTAG
>RFIR01000488.1 GCA_003695135.1 Alphaproteobacteria bacterium
AAGCCCGGCCCGTTCAAGCGCTCTTGGAACCGGCCGCGATCTGCGCTAGGGGGCGCACGGCATCCCTGCGGAGCGAGAGAGATGAACGCGACCGAAACCCGCCGCCTGTTGCCGGCCATGCTCGCCATGGCGCTGGTCGTGGTGGCATCGAACATTCTGGTGCAGTTCCTGCTCGGCGACTGGCTGACCTGGGGGGCGCTGAGCTATCCGCTCGCCTTTCTGGTCAATGACCTGACCAATCGCTGGCACGGGCCGCAGGCCGCGCGGCGCGTGGTCGTGGCCGGCTTCGTCGTCGGCGTGATCTGCTCGCTGATCGCCAGCCAGATCGAGGGGCCGGGCGGCACGCCGCTGACCACGCTGCGCATCGCCATCGGCTCGGGGCTTGCCTTCCTCGCCGCCCAGCTGACCGACATCTTCGTCTTCGACCGGCTGCGCCGGGGCAGCTGGTGGCGCGCGCCGGCGGTCTCGTCGTTCATCGGCTCGGCGCTCGATACCGCATTGTTCTTTTCCATCGCCTTCGCCGCCGAGCTGAGCTTCGTCTCGCCGGCAACGGATGTCGCCTGGGCCAATGAGGTGCTGCCCGTGCTCGGTCTCGGCTGGGCCGCGCCGCTGTGGGTTTCGCTGGCGCTCGCCGATTTCCTGGTCAAGCTCGCCATGGCGGTGATCGCGCTGATCCCCTTCCGCCTGCTGATCGGACGGATCGGCCGGGCGGTCTGACCCCGGAAGGGGAGAGGCACGATGACCCTGCGGGCCACGATCCTGTTCACCCAGGCCAAGGGCGGGTCGGGCAAGACCACGCTTCTGACCCAGCTTGCCGCGCACTGGCTGCAGGCCGGGCGGCGGCTTGCCATTGTCGATCTCGACCCGCAGGGCACCGCGCTGCGCTGGTGCGGGCAGCGGGCGCGCGACCCGGGCCTCCCTGCTCCGGCAAAGGCGATCGAGAGCGCCGACTGGCGCGCCGCACCGGATCTGCGCGAGGCCGCAGCGGCCGCCGATCTGGTGCTGGTCGACACCGCCGGCGCGGTGGATGCGCTGCGCGGGGTGGTCCGCGACCGCGCCGATCTCGTCATCGTGCCCTGCCAGCCTTCCATGGCCGATGTCTGGGCCACCGACGCCACCCTGACCGCGCTGGGAGACGGCTCGACCCCGTCGCTGATCGTGCTCAACCGCTGCCCGGCGCGCAGCCGCGCCGCCGCGCTCGCCGAGACCGAACTTGCACGCACCGGCGCGTCACTGGCCACTGCCCGGCTGGGCCAACGCGCCGCCTTTGCCGAGGCGATCATGCGCGGCGCAGGGGTGAGCGAGATGGCCCGCAGCGGCAAGGCCGCCGAGGAGATCCGCGCCCTCGCCGCCGAAATCGAGAAGCGCCTCGTGGCATTGCGGTAACAGACGCGCTCGGCGATCGCGTGCTCGCGGATTTTTCATTTTGACATCAGGCGATTCGGCGGCAGTCTCGTCGCACCGGTTTCAACAAGCGAAAGGAGGTGGTCCGATGTCGAGTGAGATCATCGGGTGCGTGGTTGGTTTGGCGCGGAAGGTCGAGCGCTGAGGGGCAATCCCCTTCCTTTCCCTTCGCGTCAGGGATGCTGATCCGGAACCGATCCGCCTCCGACGCTCACGAACCGGGCCGCGGGACCGAACACATCCCGCGGCCCATTTGCGTTCGGCGAGCCCGCCGAACCGGACGCCCGGATGATCCCCGGCGCGAATGAGTATTTTTCCAAGGAGAAGAACGGCCCGTGCTTCTTCTTGGCAGAAATACTCAATCCCCGGGTGCCGTCGGGATGAACGAGGAAGTTGGAGCGGGTCGTCCGGCCTGGCGTCCCGACCCGCAGAGTGCCGTGAATGATCCGCATCACCGACGACATCTCGATCGAGGACTGGGAGATCACCGAAAGCTTTCACCGCGCCTCGGGCCCCGGCGGGCAGAACGTCAACAAGGTGGCGACGGCGGTGGAACTGCGCTTCGAGGCCGCCCGCTCGCCCAACCTGCCCGATGCGGTCAAGGCGCGCCTGAAACGCCTCGCCGGCCGGCGCTGGACGAAGGACGGCGCGGTGATCGTGACCTCTGACCGGCACCGCAGCCAGGCCATGAACCGCGCCGATGCGCTGGAAAAGCTCGTTGCGCTGATCGCGAGGGCCACCGAGCGGCCGAAGCCCCGCATCCCCACCCGCCCCGGCAAGGGTGCAATCCGACGCCGGCTGGAGGCCAAGACCCGGCGGAGCCGGATCAAGGCGCTGCGCGGGCGGATCACCGACGAATAGGCGCCGCCGCGCGAAAACCGGTTTTCTGCGCCGTCCCGAACGGCTAAGCTTCGCGCCGACAGGCAGATTGCGGCAAGGAGTATCCGGCATGGCGCTGTGGGATTTCATCAAGGGTCAGTTCATCGATGTCATCGAATGGACCGATGACACGCGCGACACGATCGTCTGGCGCTTCGAGCGTCACGGCAACGAGATCAAGTATGGTGCCAAGCTGACCGTGCGCGAGGGCCAGGTGGCCGTCTTCGTGCATGAGGGCCAGATCGCGGACGTGTTCCCCCCCGGTCTCTACATGCTCGAGACCAACAACATGCCGATCATGACCTCGCTGCAGCACTGGGATCACGGCTTCAACTCGCCCTTCAAGTCCGAGATCTACTTTGTCTCCACCGTCCGCTTTCAGGACCTCAAATGGGGCACGAAAAACCCCATCATGCTGCGCGATCCCGAATTCGGCCCCATCCGCCTGCGCGCCTTCGGCACCTACTCGATCCGGGTCAAGGACGCCGCCACCTTCCTGCGCGAGATCGTCGGCACCGATGGCGAGGTGACCACCGACGAGGTCACCGACAACCTGCGCAACATCATCGTCTCGCGCTTCTCAGCACGCATCGCCGGTGCCGGCATCCCGGTGCTCGACATGGCCGCCAACACCGACCAGCTCTCCGAGATCCTGCGCGAGCGCATCGCGCCGGAGATGGAGGAATACGGGCTGGAGATGCCCAAGCTTCTGATCGAGAACATCTCGCTGCCGCGCGAGGTGGAGGAGGCGCTCGACAAGCGCACCTCGATCGGCGTGATCGGGGATCTGTCGAAATACACCCGGTTCAGCGCCGCCGAGGCGATGACCAAGGCCGCCGAGACGCCCGGCTCGAACATGGGCGCGGGGCTCGGCATCGGCATGTCGATGGCCATGGCCAACCAGATGGCCAAGGCGATGAACCAGCCCGCCGAACAGGCGCCGGCGGCCGCGCCCGCCGCCCCGCCGCCGCCGCCGAAACAGACCGTCTGGCATGTGGCCGAGGCCGGCCAGACCAGGGGACCGTTCGATCTGAACACGCTTTCGCAGATGGCCGCCAGCGGCGCCTTCACCCGCGACACGCTGGTCTGGGCCCAGGGCTATGCCGGCTGGACAAAGGCCGGCGAGGTCGCCGAACTCGCGCAGATCTTCGGCGCCATGCCCCCGCCGCCTCCGCCCCCGGCCGGCTGATCCTGCCCGATGAGCGAGGAGACGCCGCAAGAGGGGCGGGAGGAGGATTTCGACACCGCCGCCCCCGATCCCACCCGCTTTCCCTGCCCGGCCTGCGGCTCGGACATGCGCTATTCGCCGCGCACCGACCGGCTGACCTGCGACTATTGCGGCGAGACCGCCGATGCGCCGAAGGACGGCCCGTGGAAGGCCCGCCCGCCGGAGGAGCTCGACTACTACGCCGCGCTCAAGGGCCAGGTCGATGCCGCCGAGATGGAGGAGACGCAGACCGTCCACTGCACCTCCTGCGGGGCGGAATTCACCTTCGAGCCCAATGTCCATTCGGCCGAATGCCCGTTCTGCGCCAGCCCCGTGGTCACCGATACCGGCACCAGCCGCCACATCAAGCCCAGGGGCATCCTGCCCTTCCTGATCGAGGAACGGGCGGCCAAGGACGCGCTGCGCAAATGGCTCAGGGGCCTGTGGTTCGCGCCTTCGGGGCTGAAGCAATACGCCCGCGCCGACCGGCCGATGACCGGCATCTACGCCCCCTACTGGACCTATGACGCGCAGAGCGAGACCGACTATCGCGGCGAGCGGGGCGATGCCTATTACGTCACCCGCACCGTGCGCGGATCGGACGGCAAGATGCGGACCCAGCGCGTGCGCAAGATCCGCTGGTCGCGCAAGTCGGGCCATGTCAGCCGCTTTTTCGACGACGTTCTGGTGCTGGCCTCGTCGAGCCTGCCCAAGAAATATGCCGACCGGCTGGAGCCCTGGGACCTCAGCGCCCTGCAGCCCTACCGCCCCGACTACGTCGCGGGCTTCCGGTCCGAGGCCTATACGGTCAGCCTCGAGGACGGCTTTGCCGAGGCGCGCGAGATCATGGACAGCGTCATCCGTCAGGATGTGCGGCGCGACATTGGCGGCGACCAGCAGCGCATCCACGAGCTGCGCACGCGGCTGTCGAATGTCACCTTCAAGCATATCCTGCTGCCGATGTGGCTGGCTGCCTACAAGTACAACGGCAAGTCCTACCGCTTCATCGTCAATGCCCGCACCGGCGAGGTACAGGGCGAACGCCCCTACAGCGCCTGGAAGATCGCCGTCGCGGTGATCCTG
>RFIR01000489.1 GCA_003695135.1 Alphaproteobacteria bacterium
ATCCTGAACTACGTGACCGGCGTCGCGATCTGGCCCGACCAGCATGGCGGGCGGCGGGTGGACCGGGGCGTGGCGCTGATCTCGCAAAGCTCCAACGTCGCCATCAACCTGACCATGCAGACCCGCGGCCTGCCCGTCGCCCATGTCGTCTGCATCGGCAACCAGGCCCAGACCGGGCTGGCCGAGATCGCCGAGGCGCTGATCGCCGAACCCACCGTCACCGCGCTCGGTCTTTTCGTCGAAGGCGTGGGCGACGCTGCCGCCTTCGCCGCCATGGCCGAGCGCGCGCATGCCGCCGGCAAGCCGGTGGTCGCGCTCAAATCCGGGCGCGGCGATGGGGCGCGGGCCGCCATCGCCTCGCACACCGCCGCGCTCTCGGGCGAAGGCGCGGCCTCCTCGGCCTTCCTGCGGGCCTGCGGCGTGGCCGAGGCCGAAACCCTGCCCGAGATGCTGGCGCTGTTGACGCTCCTGCATCTCTTCGGGCCGCTGGCGGGCCGGCGCGTCGCCATCATGGCCTGTTCGGGCGGCGAGGCGGGGTTGATGGCCGATCTCGCCGCGCCGCTGCCGCTCGAGCTGCCCCAGCCGGCACCGGCGAACGCCGAACGGCTGACCGCGCTGCTGGGACCGCTGGTGCGGGTGGCCAATCCGCTCGACTATCACACCTTCGTCTGGGGCGATCGGGCACGGATGCAGGCGGTATTCGCGGCGATGATGGGAGAGGAATACGACCTGACGGTGCTGGTGATGGACCTTCCCCACGCCACGCGCTGCGATGCTACTGCATGGGAGCCGACCATCGAGGCGCTGATCGGCGCGCAGCGCGAGACCGGCGCCCGGGTGGCCCTGCTGACGACCCTGCCGGAGAATCTGCCCGAGGCGCTGGCCGAACGGCTGATGGATGCCGGCATCGCGCCGCTTGCCGGTGCGTCGGAGGCGCTGTCGGCCATCGCCGCCGCCTCTCCGCCTGTTGCCGAACCGGGCTGGTGCCCCCTGCCCGCCCTGCCCGATTCGGAATGCCACATCCTGTCGGAAGCCGAGGCCAAGCACTGGCTGGGCGGGAACGGCGTGCCGGTGCCGGAGGGGCGCAGCTGCACCGATCTGTCCGAAGCCGCCGCCGCCGCGCGACGGCTCGGCGGGCGCGTCGCGCTCAAGGGACTCGGCATCGCGCACAAGAGCGAGGCCGGCGCGGTGCGCCTCGGCCTCATCGCCGGGGACATTGCGGCCAGCGACCCCATCCCCGGCGCGCAGGGCTATCTGGTCGAGCGCATGGTCGAGGGCGGCGCGGCCGAACTGCTGATCGGCTTGCGCCGCGATCCGGTCTATGGCGCGAGCCTCACGCTGGGCATGGGCGGGGTGGAGGCGGAACTGCTCGAGGACACCGCGACGCTGATCCTGCCCGCCTGCCGCGCGGCGATGCGGGACGCGCTGCTCTCGCTGCGTCTTGCACCGCGGCTGACCGGCTATCGCGGGCGGCCGGCTGCGGATATCGAGGCCGCGCTCGACATCGCCGAACGCCTCGCGGCGCTGATCGCCACCGAGCCGGGGCTGGAGGAGGTCGAGATCAACCCGCTGATCCTGCGCCGCGCCGGCGAAGGCGCCGTGGCGGCCGACGCGCTGATACGATGGAGAACGACATGACCGATACCCCGATCCGTACCCGGCGCGACGGCCATGTGCTGGAGGTCACGCTCGACCGGCCCAGGGCCAATGCGGTGGACCTCGCCACCAGCCGCATCATGGGCGAGACATTCCGCGCCTTCCGCGACGATCCCGATCTGCGGGTGGCGATCCTGACCGCAGCGGGCGAGAAGTTCTTCTGCCCCGGCTGGGATCTGAAGGCGGCCGCCGAAGGCGATGCGGTGGATGGCGATTACGGCGTCGGCGGCTTCGGCGGGCTGCAGGAGCTGCCCGGCCTCAACAAGCCGGTGATCTGTGCGGTCAACGGCATCTGCTGCGGCGGCGGGCTCGAAATTGCGCTGTCGGCCGACATCATCCTCGCCGCCGAGCACGCGAGTTTCGCCCTGCCCGAGATCCGCTCCGGCACCATTGCCGATGCCGCCTCGCTCAAGCTGCCCAAGCGCATTCCCTATCACATCGCCATGGAGATGCTGCTGACCGGACGCTGGCTCGATGCCGCCGAGGCGCACCGCTGGGGTTTCGTCAACCGCGTGATCCCCGCCGACCGGCTGATGGCGGAGGCGCGCGAGACGGCCCGGCTGATCGCCTCCGGCCCGCCGCTGGTCATGGCGGCGATCAAGGAGGTGGTGCGCGAGGCCGAGGACATGAAGTTCCAGGACGCTCTCAACCGTATCACGAAGCGCCAGTTTCCCACCGTCGACCGGCTCTATGGCTCGGAGGATTTGCAGGAGGGCTTCCGCGCCTTCGCCGAGAAGCGCGACCCGGTCTGGAAGGGGCGCTAGCGGCGGGCGCACCGGGCGCGCTGGCCCGGAATTGATCGAAACCGGCTTCCGTGGTTTAATGCCGCGCGTATCAGACCCGGGGTTGCGGGATGTGTATGCGGTTGGACCTGCCCGCCGGGGCAGGCGGGCGTTGCAGGACGGCGATGGGTAAGCCGGATATGACCGATGCTTGGGCTTGATCCCGACAGGCCGGCGCCACTGAAGATCGCGGCGCTGATCAGTGATCTTTCGTCCGAGTGGAGCGGACGCGAACGGGCCGGTCTCAAGGATATCAGCCTGACGCTGGAGCATGGCGAGATCGCCGCAGTGCTTGGTACCGCGGGGTCGGGGGCCGAGGAGCTCATGCAGCTTCTCGCCGGGACCCTGCGCGGCTGGACCGGCTCGGCGCTTCTGGTCGGTGCGCTGTTCCGACCCGACCGGCCGCTGTCGCGGCGCGCGCGGCGACAGATCGCGGTACTGGGGCGCGAGGCGGGGCTGATCGGCCGGCTCAGCGTGCGGCGCAACGTGCTGGCAGGCCGGGCCGGGCATCTCGGGGCCGGTGCCGCGCTGTGGGGGCGCTTTGCCCTGCGCGACCGGCTCGCGGCAGAGCTTGCCATGGAACAGACCGGGCTTGCCGAGCTGGCCGACCGGCCCGCGCGCGACCTGCCGGGCGAGGCGCGGCGCATCGCGCTGGCCCGCTGCCTGTGCCAGGAGCCGCGGCTTCTGGTGCTCGAACAGGGCTGGGCCGGCGATGCCGATCTGCTGGGGCAGGAGCGGCTGTTGCGGCTCGTCACCTCCATCGCCCGCACCCGCCATCTGGCGCTTGTGTTCCGGGGCGAGGCCGCGGCACTGGCCGCCCGCTATGCCGACCGGCTCCTGGGCATGCGCAATGGCTGTCTGGTCTATGACGGGCCGGTGGACGGTCTGGGCGGGCGCGAACTCGACCGCTTCTTCCCCGAGATGCGCGGCGCGGCACATCTGAGGCTGGTGATATGAGATCGCTGCCGGTGGCGCGCCGGCCCGAGGCGTCGGGGCTGGCGCCGCTGCTGACCGCCGTCGCGCTCGGCCTGCTCGTGCTGGCGCTGGCCGCCGCGGCCTGGATCGAGTTGCGCGGCGCCCCGCCCGATGCCGGGCGCGCGGCCGAGGTGTTCGCCGCGCTGGGCCGGCCCGACCCCGAAGTGCTGGACGAAGCCTGGCCGGCGCTGATCGAGACGCTGCGCATCGCGCTGCTCGGCACGGCGATGGGGCTGGGATTTGCACTGGTGCTGGCCTGGGCCGCGGCGCGCAGCCTGGCGCCCCGCCCGATCCACCGCGCCACGCGGCTGGTGCTGCATCTGGCCGCGGCGATGCCGCCGGTCCTTGTCGCGCTGGTGCTGGTCATCGCGCTCGGCCCCGGCTCGCTGGCCGGCGTGATCGCGCTGGCGTTGCATTCGGCGGGGCGGCTGGCGCTGGCTTATGCCGACGCGATGGATGCGGCCGACCGGGCGCCGGTGCGCGCCCTGCAGCTGGCCGGCGCCGGCTGGGTGCTGCAGCAACGGCTCGGCATCTGGCCGCAGATCGCCCCCGGGCTGGCCGCACGCACCGCCGAGCGGCTGCATGGCAGTCTGCGGGACGCGCTGCTGATGGGGCTGGTGGGCGCGGGCGGCATCGGCAGCATCGTGCTGCTTCACGCCAGCGCCGGGGCGCTGGAAAAGGTGGCGATGCTGATGATCGTGGTGCTGGCGCTGGTGGTGGCAATGGATCTGGCCCGCGCGGCGCTTATGCGGCTGCTGGGGTGAGCCAGCACCCAGTTTGATAATCTTATACCAGCCGCCCTGATCACTGCCCGCTGCCCGGCTTCGTGCCGTGAGCGAGGTGACGTGTCGGGGTGGTTGGCGAGAACGATCCGGGCCGCACGGCTATTGCAGATGTTCGCCCGGCAGCCGCCGGGTGCGTTCCGCCGGGCTGAAGGCGAATGCGCCGTACGGCCAGGCGAAAATCCTTGCGCATGTGCAATGACTGGAATACCCC
>RFIR01000490.1 GCA_003695135.1 Alphaproteobacteria bacterium
CGTGGCGGATATAGGCGCGGGCGCGGGCGGCGGTCAAGCGGTTTCGCCTCACCCGGCCGGCAGCAACGCCTCCAGCAGTGCCGGCAGATCGGCGTAATCGTCGAGCACGCCGTCGGGTGCCAGATCCGCCACGTCGCGGCCGAGCACGCCGAAGGTGACCAGAACCACCGGCACGCCCGCCGCACGCGCGGTGTCGCGATCGGTGCGGCTGTCGCCGATCAGCAGGCTGCGGCCGACCTCGCCCCCCAGCCCGCGCACCGTCTCGCGGAAGGGCAGCGGGTGCGGCTTGCGTTCGGCAAAGGTGTCGGGACCCACCAGCACCGGAAAGCGGTGATCGAGAGCCAGCTCGGCCATCAGCGCACGCGCCAGCGCCTCGGGCTTGTTGGTGCAGATGCCGAAGCGCCAGCCCGCGCCTTCCAGAGCGTCAAGCGCCTCGACAAGCCCCGGAAACGGCCTGGTGTGAAGGCAGATGTCGCGCCGGTAATGCACCAGAAGACTGTCATAGAGCGCTTCGATGCGCGCCTCGTCGAACGTCTCGGCCCGGCGGCGCAGCCCCTCGCGCAGCATTGCCTTGCCGCCATGAAAGGCCAGTTCGCGGTCGCGCGCAGGATCGATGAGCGCCGTCTCGCCCAGCGTCCGGTTGGCCGACAGGATCAGATCGGCCGCGGTATCGGCGATGGTGCCGTCGAGATCGAATATGGCGCAGCGCATGGGTGGTTTCCGCTTCTTCCGCCTGTGTTCCCGCGTCATCCCGCGCGTATCCGGCAACGCATTGTCACCAATTATGAAGGCCGGCGCCTTCGCGCCGCATTTCCAGCCCCCCCACCTCTTGCTACAACGGCGCCAAGTCAAGGGCGAGGACCCATGTCGAGTAGCGTCATCATTCTGGCCGCCGGTATCGGCAGCCGCATGAAATCGGACATGCCCAAGGTCCTGCATCCGCTTGGCGGCGTGCCGGTGCTTGCGCATGTCCTGGCCAGCATTGCCGAGCTCGAGGCCGAAAGGCTGGTCGTGGTCACCGGCCATGGCGCGGAGCGGGTGGAGAAGGCGGTGGCCGAACTCGCCCCGGCCGCGACCTGCGTCCGGCAGGGCGAGCCGCTGGGCACCGGTCATGCGGTGGCCCAGGCGCTGCCGGCGCTGGAGGGGGCCGAAGGCGATGTCTTCATCCTCTATGGCGATACCCCTTTCATCACCCCGGAGACGCTGGAGCGGATGCGCGCAGCCCGGCAGGCTGGCGCGGCGCTGGTCTTTCTGGGGTTCGAGGCCGCCGATCCCGGCACCTATGGCCGCATGATCGTCCGCGACGGCGCGCTGGAGGCCATCGTCGAGGCGCGCGAGGCCACCCCAGAACAGGCCGCGATTTCCCTTTGCAATTCGGGGCTGGTCTGCGCCGAAGCCGCGACGCTGCACCGGCTGGTGCCGCGCATCGGCAACGACAATGCCAAGGGCGAGTTCTACCTCACCGATCTGGTGGCGATGGCCCGGGCCGAGGGGCTCGCCTGCGCGATGGTCGAATGCCCCGAGGCCGAGACGCTGGGCATCAATTCGCGCGCCGATCTCGCCGCGGCCGAGGCTGCCTTCCAGTCCCGCCGCCGGGCGGAACTCCTGGAGGCCGGCGTCGGCATGACCGCGCCCGAAACAGTGTTTCTTGCGCTCGACACCGCCATCGGCCCCGACACCACCATCGGGCCGAACGTCGTCTTCGGCCCCGGCGTCACGGTGGAAAACGGCGTCACCATCCTGCCCTTCTGCCATCTGGAGGGCTGCCATATCAGCGAGGGTGCGCGCATCGGCCCCTTCGCCCGGCTGCGGCCCGGCGCCGAGATCGGCGAGGATGCCCGCATCGGCAATTATGTCGAGGTCAAGGAGGCGCAGATCGGCCGCGGCGCCAAGGTCAATCACCTCTCCTATGTCGGCGATGCCTCGGTGGGCGAGGCGGCCAATCTCGGCGCCGGCACCATCACCTGCAACTATGACGGGGTGATGAAGCATTGCACCGAGATCGGCGAGCGCGCCTTCATCGGCTCGAACTCCGCCCTCGTCGCGCCGGTGCGGGTGGGCGACGAGGCGCTTGTCGGTTCCGGCTCGGTGATCACCGAAGACGTGCCCGACGGCGCGCTGGCGCTGGCCCGCGACCGGCAGGTCAACAAGCCGGGCCTCGCGCGCCGGCTCATGAACCGGCTGAGGGCGCAGAAGCGCGCGCGCGACAGGGGCAAGGGCTGATGTGCGGGATCGTCGGCATTCTGGGGCAGAACGAGGTCGCGCCGCTGATCCTGGAGGCGCTGCGGCGGCTGGAATATCGCGGCTATGACAGCGCCGGCATCGCCACCCTGCACGAAGGCGTGCTGGGTTGCCGCCGCGCGGTGGGCAAGCTGTCGGCGCTGTCGGACCTGCTGGTCGAACAGCCCATCCGCGGGCGCGCCGGCATCGGCCACACGCGCTGGGCCACCCATGGCGCGCCGACCACCGGGAACGCCCATCCCCATCTCGCGGGCCCGGTGGCGCTGGTCCATAACGGCATCATCGAGAATTTCCGCGAGCTGCGCGACGAGCTGGTCGCGGCGGGGCGCAGCTTCCGCTCCGATACCGATACCGAGGTGGTCGCCCAGCTCTGCGCCAGCCTGATCGAGGCGGGGCGGGCGCCGGCGGACGCGGTGGCCGAGACGCTGGCCCGGCTCGAAGGCGCCTTCGCGCTGTGCTTCCTGTTCAAGGGCCATGACGATCTGATGATCGCCGCGCGGCGCGGCTCGCCGCTGGCCATTGGCTGGGGCGAGGGCGAGATGTTCGTCGGCTCCGACGCGCTGGCGCTGGCGCCGCTGACCAATCGCATCACCTATCTGGAGGAAGGCGACTGGGCGGTGCTGACCCGCGACGGCGCCTCGATCCGCGGCGCCGACGGCACGCCGGTCAATCGTGCGCTCAGGACCGTCTCGCTCGATGCGGTGCTGGTCGACAAGGGCAATTTCAAGCACTTCATGGCCAAGGAGATCCACGAACAGCCCACCGTGGTCGCCTATGCGCTGGGCCATTATCTCGACCCCGGCGCGGGGCGGGTCGTCGAAAGCGCGATGCCGGTCGATTTCGCCGCCGCCGACCGGCTGCTGCTGGTGGCCTGCGGCACGGGCTACTATGCCTGCCATGTGGCGAAATACTGGTTCGAGCAGATCGCGCAGATCCCGGTCGAGATCGACATCGCCTCGGAGTTCCGTTATCGCGACGCGCCGCTGTCGGGGCGCGAGGTGGCGATCTTCGTCTCGCAATCGGGCGAGACGGCCGACAC
>RFIR01000491.1 GCA_003695135.1 Alphaproteobacteria bacterium
GCGCACCCTACACCGAGCGCCAGACCCCATCGGCGCGCTCGGGCGCCGCGAAATGCGGCGCCGGCGGAGTTTTTTTTTCACTGTTGTTTGGCAGAGATCCCTGCGAAACTCCGGCGCGAGGGGGCATCCCAGGCGAGACGCGTTTTCTGCCAATGTGTACTGCGCGCGCGTAAAGTAATTAGGAAATAATTCCCCAATCAATATTTACCAAATAGGTGAAAATTATGAATTATCGCCGCAGGCGCCGCATTTCGCGGCGCCCGAGCGCAACGCTTGGGTCTGGCCGGCGGAGTCTTGCAGGAGTCTGTTCCAGTTATTTTACGCGTGCGATCGTGAGCCCCGCGACGCCTTGCGCATTATGGCACCGGCGGGTCCGCCTTCTTCCCGCAGGCTGCACATTCATGGCGCACCCCCGCATCCGGCCCGGAGCCGCTGCGCACCCTATTCGGGCTGCTCGATCCCGTAGCGGCGGAACAGCCGTCCCTGCGAGAGGATGAACAGAAAGATCACCGGCACGATGACGAAGGTCTTGAATTTGACCCAGGCATCGGTGCCCATCACGCGCCAGACGATCTCGTTGGCCACCGCCAGCGCCAGGAACAGCAGCGCGAATCGCCGGGTGAAGATCATCCAGCCTTCGCGCGCCAGCGGCATGGTCTCGCCCATCAGGTATTCCAGATAGGACTGGCCGCGCATCAGCCCGAAGCCGAGCACCCCGGCGAAGCAGAGATAGATCACCGTCGGCTTCATCTTGATGAAGGTGTCGTCGCGCAAGGCGAGCGTGAGCCCGCCGAAGACGACCACCACCGCGGCGGTGATCAGCGCCATGCGCGGCAGGTGCCCGGTCAGGAACCATGACAGCCCGATCGCGGCGAGCTGCAGCGGCACGAACACCGCGGTGGCGGTCAGCATGCCGGAAAGCTGCGCCTCGGCCCCCTCGCCGCCGGCATAGCGGTAGGCGATGAAGAAGGCGGCGATCGGCCCGATTTCGAGCACGAGCTTCAGGATCGGATTGATCTTCTTTTCTGCCATGACGCCCCGATAGCCGAGCTAGCCGCCGAATTCCACCGCGATTGCGCCAAGGGCGACCAGCGCCATCAGCCCGGCGCGGAGCCAACCCACTTCCTCGCGCAGGAGGAGCCAGCCGAAAAGCGCGGCGAAGATGGTGGAGGTCTCGCGCAGCGACGCCGCCTCGCCCACCTTGTCGAGCCGTGTCGCCATCATCACCGCGCCGAAGCTGACGAAGGCAGTCAGCGCCCCGGCCACGCCGCGCAGGAACAGCGGCCCCAGCGCCGGCGGGTCCACCATGCGCCTCCGCCGCCGCCAGGCGATGACCGGGAACACCAGCCCGTCGATGACGAAGAACCAGGCCAGGAAGGTCAGCGGGTGCTCGGCCAGCCGGATGCCATAGGCGTCATAGGTGGTGTAGGTGGCCACGAAGAGGCCGGTGACGATCGCCAGCGCCAGCGCCGAGACCAGCCGCGCCCGCCCGACGCGGGTGCGGCGCAGATTATAGGCCGCCAGTGCGAATATCGCGCCCGAAAGCAGCAGCACGCCGGCCCATTGCAGCGGCGCGAAGCGCTCGCCGAACACCGCGCCGGCGGCCAGCACCGTCGCCAGCGGGCCGATGCCGCGCACCACCGGATAGACCACCGTGTAGGCCGCGCGGGTATAGGCCATGGCCAGCACGTATTTGTAGCAGGTGTGGATGCAGAACGCGCCTGCCAGCACCGCCACCAGCGCCATGGAGGGCGCGGGGGCGACGAACAGCGCCACCGGCAGCGCCATCGCGGTCATGAACACATCCATCGCGCCGCGCGCCAGCCACGGGTCGTGCCGGCCCTTCTGCAGCGCGCCAAAGGCGGCATGGGCCACGGCCGAAAGCAGGGCGAGGAAAAAGGCGAGGCGCGCGGCCTCGGCACTGCCCTCGACCGGCAGGGACCACCCGATCAATCGGCAAGCCCGGTCAGGGCGCGGGCAAACTCCTCCGGATCGAAGGGGGCGAGATCGTCGATCCCCTCGCCGACGCCGATGGCATGGATCGGCAGGCCGAAACGGTCGGCCAGCGCCACCAGCACCCCGCCCTTGGCGGTACCGTCGAGCTTGGTCATCACCAGCCCGGTGACATTGGCGATCCTGCGGAAGATCTCGACCTGGGAAAGCGCGTTCTGACCGGTGGTGGCATCGAGGACCAAGAGCGTGTTGTGCGGCGCCTGCGGATCGCGCTTGCGGATCACGCGCACGATCTTGGCGAGCTCCGCCATCAGATCCTCGCGGTTCTGCAGCCGCCCGGCAGTGTCGATCAGCAAGAGATCGGCGCCCTCGGCCTCGGCCCTTGCCATGGCATCGAAGGCGAGGCTGGCCGGATCGGCCCCCTGCGCGGCGGTCAGCACCGGCACGCCTGCGCGCTCGCCCCAGATCTGCAGCTGTTCGACGGCCGCGGCGCGGAAGGTGTCGCCGGCAGCGATGATCACCGACTTGCCTGCGGCGCGGAACTGGCTGGCGAGCTTGCCGATGGTGGTGGTCTTGCCCGAGCCGTTGACGCCGACGACCAGCACCACCTGCGGCTTTTTGGCATAGATCGGCAACGGCCTGGCCACCGGCTCGAGGATCGCGGCGATCTCGGCGGCAAGCAGGGTGCGGATCTCCTCAGAGGACAGCCGGCGCCCGAAACGGCCCTCGGCCATGTTCGCGGCCACCTTCAGCGCCGTCTCCACCCCGAGATCGGCGCTGATCAGAAGCTCCTCGAGGCTTTCGAGCATCGCATCGTCAAGCACCCGGCGTGGCTCGCCGCTGCGACCCGCAAGCCCGCTGAGACGCGACAGCAGCCCCGCCTTCGGCGCGTTTTCCGCCGGCTCTTCCGCCGCGGCCGGCGCCGGTTCGGGCGGGGCGGCAGCTGGTTCCTCCGCACCTTCCTCGACCAGCGCCTCGACCCCCTTCTCGATGCGCGAGGAGGACTTGAAGAGACGTTCCTTGAGCTTTCCGAAGAAGGACATGCCGGGCTCCGTCAACCGAATTCCGCCTTCACCTATACGCTGGCGCCGAAAACGGGAAGCCCTGCCCGGCCCGGTCATTGATCCGGCCCAGCTTGCGCCATAAACTGCGGCTAAGAACCAGCCCGCCCGAGCAGTATCTTGCGGGGCATGAAGGAGGCAGACGATGATCCGACGGATAGCGCTCGCGCTCATTCTGCTGGCCGCACCGATGGCCGCGGCAGCCGGGGCCAGGGACAAGCCCATTCCGCTGGAGGAATGGCGCAGCATGACGGACGGGCGGACGGTCTATTACTACATCGACGGGGTCTTCTTCGGGCGCGAGCATTACTGGCCGGGCACGAACATGGTCACCTTCCAGCATGCATCGGGCCTGTGCGCCGATGCGCACTGGACCTACCGCAACGGCATCTACTGCTTCCATTTCGACCGGCCGCACTGCTTTGCCCATGTGCACAGGGCGGGCCGGATCGTGATCATTCCCGACAATGTCGAACCGGACGAGACCGCGCAGGAGCAGGAGGTGCGCCTGATCTCGCCGGCACCGTTTTCCTGCCAGCCCGGGGCGATGAGCTGAGATGACCCGCTGGCTGTCGGTCCTGCCGCTGTGCCTTGCGCTGGCGGTACCGGCAGGGGCGGTGGAGGAGCGGCTGGACGGCGCGGCGTTTCGTGCCCTGTCCGAGGGCTATACGCTCCATTTCGAGCAGGGCGGGGTGCATTACGGCACCGAACAGTATTTCCGCGACCGGCGCAGCCTGTGGCGGCCCGGCGGCAGCGATCGTTGCGAGGAAGGGCGCTGGTACGAGGAGAACGGCGCGATCTGCTTCATCTATGAGGATGAAATCGGCCCGGCCTGCTGGCATGTGATCCGACGCGACGGCGATGTCTATGCCCGCAGTGTCAACGACCCCGACGGGCTGGCCGAGCTGCATCTCTACCGCCGCGACCGGGTGCCCTTGAACTGCAAGGGACCATCGGTCGGTACGTAAGAGAGGCAATCCGATCCACATCGCAGCCCCTTGAAAGGACGCAGGAATACGGGTGCCAAGAGGGTCGGCGACAGGGACATGGCCGGTTCGCCCGCGCGGCGCGTGTCGCGAGGCCCGTGATGCGC
>RFIR01000492.1 GCA_003695135.1 Alphaproteobacteria bacterium
GCCCGGCTCGATTCCGGTCCGCCGCCCGTGCCGGCGGCCGGGCCCGCGCCGGCGAGGCCCTCGCCCGAGCCGAACGGGCGCTCCACCCGGCCAGGCGCCGACATGCCGCATCCGGCCGTATCCGCCATTCCCGATCCGGTCCCGCATCGCCCACCGGCTGCCGCGGCCGTGACTGCAATCGCCTTGGCGGCGCCGGACCGGATCGCCGATCCCGCCGCTCCGGATACCGCGCCGGGCCTGTCCCGCAACGTCACCGGCCCGAAGATCGCTGCGCGGCCATCGCCGCCGCGTGCCGCCGGACCGCCACGGCTTGCCGAGGCCCCGGTCAGTGCCGATCTTCCCGCTCCGCGCCGGGACATGCCGAAGCCGTCCGCCCTGCACCCGCCCGGACCGCAGACCCCCGGCCCGCAATTGCCCGCCGGCTTGCGCCGACTTCCCAACCATCGGACTGCACCGCCGATTGCCACAGCGCGTCCGCACGAGGTGGCGCCGCTGCCGGCACCGGTCGCGCGCCTTGCGGCGGTCGGGCCCGCAACCCGTGCGGCGGCTCCGCTGCCACGTCCGCTGCCAGAGGTCCCGGCCCTGCGACGGGTCCTGCATCCCTCCGCGCCGTCGCAGGCAGACGCGCCCGTGACCCTGTCACCGCCCCCGGTTCCGGTCATGGCAGTCGGGCTCTCGGACACCGAATCCCCGTCGCCGCCCCTCCTGCAGGTCCCGCCCGTGAAACTCGCCGCGCTGGCTGCGCCCGCCACCGTCGCCCCGGCAGCGCTGGAATCGACCACTGCGGACAAGCCCGCACCGCGGTACGCGGCGCTGATGCAAGACACACCGACAGCCATCGACGTCCCCGCGGTGAAACCGGAGGGCGGCCGGGCACCGGCTTTCTGTGCGCCCCGGCTGTCGCTGCTGCCCGCCCCCGCACAATCGGTCACCGCGATACTGCGCGCACCCTGCCATGCGGGTCGGCCGGTCACCTTCGATCACGCCGGGATCCGCTTCACCCTGCGCCTCGACGCCGGGGGCCGGTTGCAGATCCGCATCCCGGCTCTGGAAAGCCCGGCGCGGGTCACGGCACGGCTGGAGGATGGCCTGACCGCCTCGGCACAACGCAACGTCGCCGGGCTTGGCCGCGTTGCGCGGGTGGCGCTGTCATGGCCGGGCGGGGTCGAGCTCAATCTGCGGGCGCGGGAGGCGATCCTGCGCCGGGTGGCGCAATCGGATGTCTGGCAGGGCGCACCGCGCAGCCCGGCCGAGGCGCTGCGCGAGGGCGGCGGCTATCTGATCGCGCTGGGCGAACCGGCGGCGGAGGGCCATCTGGCCGAAATCTACAGCTGGCCACTGCGCCGGCAGGATCGGCGCCGCATCGTGCCGCTGGTGCTGGAACTGGTCACCGGGCCGGGGAACTGCCGCCGGCCGGTGCGGGTGACGGCCGTCTATGCCGATCGGCCAAGGCGGCCCGAACGGCGCGTGGTGGTGATCGCGAACCGCCGTTGCGCGCCCGGCGGCATCGTTCTGAGGAATGACGGGTTGCGTGATCTGCGGCTGGCGGGCAACTGAATTCCGGCCGCGGGAGGGGAGGGAGGTGTCCTGGCGATGATCGGTCTGAGCGCCAGATGCCGGCGCGGGCTGGCGGCCGCTCTCTGCCTCGCGAATGTGGCGACGGCTCAGGCACTGCTGCCATCGCCGCTGCGGGCCGGCGAGGTCACCGTGAAATCCTTCGACGGCTCGGTTTCGGTCACCGGCAGATTTCTCGGCCTTCGCGACGGCATCATCCGGCTCGACACCGCGGTCGGACCGCTGTCGATCGACGCCTTTCTCGTCTCCTGCAGCGGTGCCGACTGTCCGCCGCCGGAAGCGATGCGGCCGGTGTTGCGCATTGGCGCGACGCGCGAGCTGGCCGGGTCGCTGGTGCCGGCCCTGATCGCCGCCTATGCCGAGGCGCGCGGCGCCACGCTGGAGATCGAACCGCTGGGGCCGGAGGAGACCCGCTTCACGCTGCGGCATGACGGGGCGGGGCGTCCCTTCGCGGTGATCAGGCTGGGCACGGACACCGCCACCGCGACGCCCGGCGATCCGTCCGCCGATGCGGCGCGGATCAGTCTGACCGCTTCGCCCGGGGACGCGGCCGAGGGCGCGCGCAGCCTCGCGCTCGACGGGCTCGCGGTCATCGTGGCGCCCGACAATCCGGTCACCAGCATCCCGCTGGCCCGGCTCGCGGATGTGTTCGCCGGGCGGATCGACAACTGGGCCCGGCTCGGCGGGCCGGACGCGCCGGTCAATCTCTATCTCGATGCCGCGGGAGGCGACATACGGCGGCTGTTCGAGGCGCGGGTGATGCGGCGCTTCGGGCTGCAGCCGGGACCGGAGGTGAACGAGATCGCCGATGCGGCCGAGCTGTCCGACCGCGTCGCCGCCGATCCCTTCGGCATTGGCGTGGTCGATACCGCGTTTCTGCGCAACGCGCGTGCGCTGGCGCTCGAGCTCGGCTGCGGGCTTGCAGTCGAGCCTGACGCGTTTTCCATCCGCGCCGGGGACTATCCGCTCACTCATGCCTTCTGGCTGCGCGCCGGCGGCAAGCTGGGCGATCCGGGGCGCGATCTGACCGGCTTCATGCTGTCGGAGGCAGCACAGGCGGTCATCGCCGATGCCGGATTCGTCGATCGCGGCGTTGCCGGGCTGGCAATCGACCGTCAGGGCCGGCGGCTGGCCAACACCCTGCTCAGCGCCGGGGGGCGCGACACCGCGCAGCTGCGCGAGCTGGTCGGGATCATGCGCGATGCCAGCCGCCTGTCGCTGACTTTCCGCCGCACGGCCGGCGGCGACGGTTTCGATGCGCGCGCCCGCGCCGATATCGCGCTTCTGGCGCGGCTGATGAGCGAGGGCGAGCTGAAGGGCCGCAGGCTTGTGCTGATCGGCTTCACCGATGCCATCGGGCGCGACGATCTCAACCGGACCCTGTCGCGGCGCTGGGCCGCCGCACTGCGCGATGCCGTCATCGCCGCCGCGCCGCCGGGCACGCTCGATGCCGGCGATTTCACCGTTCTCGGCTTCGGCGAGCTTTCGCCGCTGGGCTGCAACGAGGATGCCGAGGGGCGGCGGATCAACCGCAGGGTGGAGGTCTGGCTGCCGGGCTGAGCCGCGGCGCGCGTCACTTGTCTGGCAAGCGGCGCCGGCTTCACGCTTGTTTAAGCATTCAAGTTTAGGAAGATTCGCGACAAAAGCCGGTTGTCGTCTCGATGGGCGACCGGCGAATGGCGGAACAAGATCGAGTAGGTGCGACATGACGAGACCCCAGCCGGTTCTGCTGCCAGATCCCGCAGCCGAATGTTGTCCGGAGCCGGCGGGGTCGCCCCCGGCGGCGGTTGGCGCAGCGATGCTTCCGGTCAGGCGGGATGCGGCGGGGGGCTCTCCGCGGATGCTGCTGGAGGCGGCGCGCAGCTCGGCGGAGCTCTGCTGGCAATCGGGCCGCTGGGCCGATGCGCTGATCCATTACATGGAGGCCGAGACCCACCTGCAGCGCATCGCGCCGCGCTGAGAACGGCGCCGGATCGGCCGGTCGAACCGCGGCCGTCGCGGCGGCTGAAACCGGCCGGTCGCATCCGTTCCCGACCGGTGCGCAGGTCACGACCGTCGGTGCCCCCCGGCCAGGGACCGCGACCCGAAACGGGCATGTGCCCGGGCCTTGGCTCGGCGGGACGACGGGCGCATGTCGGAGCGCCGCCCGGTTCGCGCAGGCTACGGCAGTGAAGACGCCTCTCTGCCCGGTCGGATGCCCGAAGCGCCTCCGGTCCCGCCAGAATCGAGCCTGGCCCGGTGTCCCGCCCGGGCGCCGGCGCGGGCAGCGCCCGCCCTTCAGGCAGGCGCTGCCTTTCGACCTGGTACACATTGATCGGGACGCGTTCCGAGTACCCGGTCAGAAAGCCGTCCCGTGTCGTCGGTCACGCCGAATGCCTCGCAGCTTGGCTGCATCGACCGGATGGAGCGGATCGCGGGCGTCTGCAGCGCGTCGCGACAGGCATCACCGCTTCGCAATTCAGCCGCGACCAGGGGTGAGGCGCTGCCGCTCGGGGCAGTGCACATGGATCGCGAACCGCTCCGTACTCGCCGCCCCTTCGGCCGACCCATCTGGCCAGAATGCCCGAAGCTTTCGAAACCGGGGGCGTCGAGGGGCGCGAAAAGGGCCCGGCGATCGCGATCATCCGGCCCGATCGGGAAAGGGCGGCATGAGGGCGGGGATCCGAAAGACATGACGGTCAGGCATCGCGGGAGGCGGCGCCAGTCCCTGTCGGTATGCTCGGGCGGAGGCGAAATGCGGCCCGAGTGAAGTTTGTTTCCGGTTTTCACTTGTTTGGTAGAGACCCCTGCAAAACTCCGGCATGAATGCAAACCGCTGA
>RFIR01000493.1 GCA_003695135.1 Alphaproteobacteria bacterium
ATGGTGGCCAGCTGCGGCAGCGACAGGCTCCAGAACTGCTGGAAGGGGGTGGCACCGTCGATCTCGGCGGCCTCGTACATCTCGGTGTTGATCGACTGCATCCGCGCGAGGATGAACAGGAAGGACAACGGAAAGTAGCGCCAGGCCTCGAACACGATCACCGTGCTCAGCGCCAGCGGGAACTCGACGCGCATCCCGAACAGGCTGATCTCGCCGGCGCTGCGCTGGCCGAGGAAGTTGATCGCCTCGCTCGCGGCGCCGGTCTGGATGAGAATCGCGTTGAGCGCGCCGGAATTGGCATCGAGCAGCCCCACCCAGGTGTAGGCGACCGCGATCACCGGCGCGACATAGGGAAAGAGCAGGAGCCCGCGCAGGAAGGCGCGGCCGCGGAATGCCTTGTCGAGCAGGAGCGCTGCGAACAGCCCCACCACCAGCGCGCCGGCGGTGCCGAACACGGTATAGAGGATCGAGGTCCACAACACCTCGCCGAATTCGGTGGCATCGAAGACGCGGCGGAAATTGTCCCAGGTGAAGCGCAGATTGGTCAGCGCGTTCTCGCCCTCGCCGCTGGCAATGGCCGGCGTGCCTTCCAAAAGCGCCTCGACATCCTCGATATCGGTCAGCGCGGTGGCCGTCAGTCGCAGCCGCTCGCGCCCGCGCGGGGCAAGGTCGCCGAACCTGCAGTCTAGCCGGCCACCATCCAGCACGCAGCGCGGATCGTCGATTTCCAGCCGCACCGCATCGGGGAAAGTGTCGGTGAAGGCGGCATCATGCACCGGCAGGTTGGGCGAGGAGTTGCGCAGCGTGTAGGTGATCCTGATGGTCTCGCCCCGGGCCACCTTGTGCCCGCTGACCCGTTCGTTGATCGTCGCTTCTGGCGGGCGCAGATCGGCCAGCTCCACCGGCTTGGCGCTGATCCAGAAATTGGCGGCGAGCGGCAGCGCCACAATCAGCGCGACGATGAGGAAGGTCGGGGCCAGCATGCCCCAGGCGAGCCGGGCCTCGCGTCGTTGCAGCGGGCCGGAGCCCTTCGGGGGGCCGAGCGATTCGGTCGACATGCCGCACTCCCTTGCAGGCGCCATGCGCGGATCGGTTGGATGAGTTCGGGTCGGAGCGGGGGCGGGCCGCAACCGGCCCGCCCGGCGAAATCAGAGCTTGGCGATCTCGGCGTTGATGGCCTCCACCGCCTCGTCGAGCGAGATCTCGTCGTCGATATAGCGGCGGGCGATCCGGTTGATGACCTGGCTGTTGATCACCTTGGAGGCGGCCGAAAGCTGGCCCTCGGCGACACCCCAGCGCTGGGCGGTGTCGAGCCCCGAGACGATGCTGGACAGCACCTCGGCGGGGTAGAGGTCCTTCATCGGCGCGCGGCGATCGACGCCGACCTCCAGGGTCGACCACAGCTTGACGTATTTTTCCGGATCTGACTTGTCGCCGCGGCGCACCGGGAACTTGCCCTCGGGCGCGATCGAGAGGGTCTGCGGATAGCCCTCATCCATCGAATACTCGATGAACTTGATCGCGGCATCGGTATCGGCCGAGCTGGTCACGCCCAGATAGCGGATATCGGCCCAGGCGGCGCCATCGGGATTGGACGGGCCGCGGATGGTGGTGACGATGCCGGTCTTGGAGGCCAGCTCGCGCGAGGTCGGATCGTCATTGATGGTCGGGGGCGCGCTGTCGCGCAGCCCGGCCAGCTCGTCGAGGATGAAGGGCGACCAGATGATCATCGCTGCCTTGCCGGCGAAATAGAGCTCGCGCGACTGCTTCCAGTAGAGCTCGCCCGGTGGCGAGGCCTTGGCCAGCGCCTTGTAGAATTCCAGCGCCTCGCCCAGCTTCTTCGGATCGAACCCGGTCAGGCCCTTTTCGGAGACCGGCGTGGCGCCATTGGCCAGGAGCACATGCTCCAGCACCTGGCTCATGAAGTTCTCGTCGACCTTGGTCGCGGCGACGAAGCCATAGAGCTCGGGCGGGTTGTGCAGCTTGTCGATCGCGGCGAGGATGTTGGCATAGCTGTCGGGCGGCTGCAGCCCGGCGGCCTCGAACAGATCCTTGCGATAGACGACCATCTGGGTCCAGCCATCGACCGGCACCGCGGCGGTATCGCCGTCGAAATCGGCCATGGCCAGCGCGCCGGGGGCGAAGGTCTCCTTGCCGAGCTCCTCGACCGCCTCGGTATTGGCGTCGATGTCGAGAATGCCGGCCTCGGCCCAGGGCTGGACATATTGCAGGGTGAAATAGATCACGTCGGGCAGGTCGTTGGCGGCGAAGGCGGCCGTCGCGCGCTTGCCCAGATCGGATTCGGTGACCGGGATCACCTCGACCGAGATGCCGGTCTTGGCCTTGAAGTCGGCGGCCAGCGCCTCCTGCCGGGCCAGCCGCTCGGGCTGTTCCTCGGTGGTCCAGAACCGGATCGTCTGCGCCGAGACGGTCCCTGCCGTCAGCGCGATCGCGCCCGCCGTCAGCAGGCCGATTGTTGAAAGCCTCGCCATTCCTTCTCTCCCTGGTGGCTGAAACTGGTCCGAACTGTTCGGCAGACGGGCATGCGACGCGCCGACACCCGACGGGCGGCCGTCCCCGACCCGGCCCGGCAGGCGCGACGATCGCGGCCGCACTGTGGCCTTGCGAGCGGTTTCCGGCCGGCATCTGGTGTCATCGGAGCGTTCTCCCCCCGCGCCCGAAGGCGTCTGCGTCGCGATGTGCCCTGTGCCCGAATCGGCATCTTTTCATGACGCTTGCGCATAGATTGGTATAACGTTATATCAACTGTCAACCGAAAAAATTTTGGGTATCTAAGGCCCGACCGTCGTATCGGCCATCAAATGCGGGAGAGGCATGAAAAATCGTTTTACCAAGGGTCCGGAGCAACCGGCCGGCATGGCCCGGCGGGCGTGGACCGGGACGGCGCCCGAGTCCGATGCCGGGTCGGCGGCATGAGCCAGCGTCCCACCCTTCAGACCGTGGCGCGCGCGGCCGGGGTCTCCACCGCCACCGTCAGCCAGGTCATCCGCGGCTCTGGCCGGATCTCGGAAGAGACGCGCAAGCGCGTGCTCAGGGCGGTCAAGCAGGTCAATTACGTGCCCGACGGGCGCGCCTCGGCGATGCGTTCGGGCCAGTTCCGCGAGATCGGCCTGCTCATTCACGAGATCGCCAACCCGTTCAATGCCGAGGTGATCAGCGGGGTCAGCGACCATCTGGAAAACGAGGGCTATCTGGTCTCGGTGCTCGATTCGCGCGACGATCCGGTGCGCCAGCGCCGTCACCTCGAAACCCTGATCGGCAGCGCGCGCGGCGGTCTGCTGTGGGTGCCGGCGCAGGAGGGCAGCGAGGAGGTCGAGCGTCTGATCCTGGCCCAGCGCGTGCCCACCGTCACCTTTCTCAGGCGCCCGCACAGCCGCGCCTTCGATCATGTCGGCATCGAGAATCGCGAGGCGACGCGGCAGGCGACGGCCCATCTCGCCGATCTCGGCCATCGCCACATCGCCTTCTTCGGCGGCGACAAGGATGTCGAATCCCGGCTCGACCGCATCGAGGGCTGCCGTGCGGTTCTGGCCGAGCGCGGCCTGCCACCACCCGTGGTCTGGCCCTGCCCGGACAGCAAGCGCGCGGGGCTGGAACATCTCGGGCGGCTCCTGCAGGCGCATCCCCGGGTCACCGCGCTGGTCTGCAATGGCGACATGGTGGCGCTGGGCGCGCTGCAGGCGCTGTTGCGGTCGGGCCGGCAGGCGGGTTCCGATCTGTCGGTGATCGGCTTTGACGACATACAGGACGCGGCGCTGGCCATGCCGCCGCTGACCACCATGTCGGTCCAGCCCTATCAGCTGGGACGGCGGTTGGCGCGCACGCTGGTCGAGCGCATCCGCGAGCCTGGCCTGCCGCCGGCCAGCGTCGCGGTGCCGGCAACACTGGTCCGACGCGAAAGCTGCGGACCGCCGAAGACCCAGAAGGGCTGACGCCCGCGCGCCTATCCGTGCGCGCCGACGATATAGGACACCACCTCGGCCATGTCGGTCTCCTCGCGCGCGAGGTCGGCGATGACGTTGCCCCGGCGCAGCACGACGATGCGCCCGCAGGCCTCGAACACGTCGTTGAGGCGGTGGCTGATCAGGATGGTGGCGATGCCCTCG
>RFIR01000494.1 GCA_003695135.1 Alphaproteobacteria bacterium
CGCGGCATGATGCCCGCGCCGATGATGTTGTTCACCAGCACCGCCACGGCCTTGGCCGCATGCGGATTGTTGCGCACCAGATCGCGCATCCGGTCGCGCAGCAGCGCTCCGGCGATGCCGATCTCGGTGTCGGCGGAACTGCCCGGTGCGCGCCAGCCCTCGGTACGCCGCCCGCGCGCCGCGCCGTCATAGCCCCGTGCCAGGGTCTCGAAGGCCTGCCTTGCGAGAACACGGCGGGCCGCCGTGCGGGGCGCCACCGTGGCAATCGTGCGGTCAAACCAGTTCGCCGACATCACGGCATGACCCCAAAAAGTGGGAACCGGTTTTTGGACAAGGTCTTGCCTTTCATCATCTGTCTCCGCGCGAAAAGCCCGCAAGCCCGGCGACCGGCAGCGGTCGGGTTGTCCCGGCGATGGCGCGCTCGATGGTGCGGATCCGGGCGAGCAGATCCTCGGCCGAGCCGTAATCGACGGACTTGCCGTCATAGCTGACCCGGGTCGTGCCGCTGGCATAGGCCCTGCGCAGCGCCGAAAGCTCGGTTTCCGTCCAGTCCGCCATTAGAACCATCCCCCACGCCGTCCGAGCCAATCGGACTGCCGTTTCCCCTGAGACGTCTGCGCCTGCCTGTTGATCTGCCCCGCGGGATCCGCGGAAGGATCAGCGACCCCGAGTTGATCCTCGAGGTCACGCCATTTCTCGTCGGTCCAACGATCCGCGCCGGCGATCCAGGCGGCGGCGCGGGCATAGACCCGGCAATCCAGCGCCTCGTTCCGCTCGCGGAGCTTCTGCCATTCCAGCCGGGCAAAGCCGCGCTTGGTGCGGACCGTGACCAGCTGCTCGGCGACGAACTGCTTCAGCCATTCGTTCTCGACCCAATCCGGCAGATGCACCGTGCCGGCCGGGAACGCAGCCCCCTTGGCCAGATCCTCCTCCGTGGGCCGCGAGAGGCGCAGAAAGCGATAGGTCTCGGCCTTGAAGGTCGACACAGCCACGGTCCAGAGCCGCGCGCCACGCCGCAGACGCTTGCCGCCTTCTGTCGCGTCCACATAGGTGGGGCCGGAAACCGGGCTCGCCCGGTTGAACCCCTCGACGCCCTTGACGGGCGACACCTGCGCAAACCCCTGCGCCCGCGACCAACCATAGACCGCCGGGGCCTCGTAGCCCGTGTCGATGGCGAGCCGTGCGATCTTCAGATGCGCGCCGCGTTCATGCGGCCAGGTCCGGCCAAGCAATTCCGTCAGGTCGCCCCAGGCCTCATGCCGGTCGGGCCCGCCCTCGATCACGATGTGATCGACGAGCCAGCTTTCCAGCCCACGCCCCCAGGCCCAGACGTCGATTTCGATCCGGTCCTTCTGCACATCCGCCCCGGCGGTCAGGAACAACCCGCCCGCAGGAACGATGCCCGGCTTCCAGTGTTCACGGCGGTCATAGAGCCGTTGCCAGTCCGGCGCTTCTCCGGTTTCGACCCATGTCTCGCCGAGGATCGTGTTTCGGAATGCCTTGATTGCCTCGTCCGATCCTTGGGCGGCCTCCCAGGCCCGCACGATCCGCTCCCAGCTCAGCCAGCCGATGGGCGAATAGAGCGCCGAGAGGTGGTAGCCGACGGTATTGGGATCAGCCGCCTTGGCCGTCGGGCGCCATTCGCCCGCTTCCAGCATGGCCGTCTTGTGGTGTTCCGCGATGGGCGCCTCGCAGCCCTCGCAGTGATATTCCGCCGTTTCCGGCCGGCCCTTCTGCCAGCGCAGCCGCTCGAACTTCAGCCACTGCATCTGCCCGCAATGGGGGCACGGCACGAAGTACCGCCGCTGGTCGCTCGCCTCGAACTCCCGCTCGATGCGCGACAGCCCCCGGATCGTCGGGGTCGAGACCAGGAACACCTTGCGCCGATGCGCGAATGTCAGCGAGCGCGCTTCCGCCAGCGTGACCGGATCGCCTTCCTCGTCGGCGGACGCCGGATAGGCATCGACCTCATCCAGAAAGATGTAGCGCGCGGGTGTGGAGCGCAGCCCCACCGCCGAATTCGCCCCGGTCATGATCAGGATGCCGCCGGCGAATTCCTTCGACAGCATGGTGTTGCCCGCGTCCCGTGAGCGCGCCGGTTTGACCCGTTCGCGCAACTCCGGGCTTTCGTCGATCAGCGGGTCGATCCGCTGGCGGGAGTTCCGTTTCGCCAGTTCCACCGTCGGCTGGACGGCGAGCATCGGGCCCGGCGCCTGGTGGATGGCAAAGCCGATCCAGTTGTTTCCAGCTTCCGTCGCCCCAACCTGTGCGGCCTTCATGAACACGATCCGCTGTGTCGGATCGCCGGGCGACAGCCGGTCCATGATCTCGCCCATGTAGGGCGTGCGGGCCGTGCGATATCGCCCGGGTTCTGCCGAAGCCCGGCCCGAGAGCATGCGGTGCCGATCCGCCCATTCCGACACCGTCAGGTCCGGATCCGGCTTGAGGCCTTCGCCCCAGGCGCGCAGGATTTCCGCCGCGCCCTCAAACGTATCCTCACCGGAGATCGGGTTTGACC
>RFIR01000075.1 GCA_003695135.1 Alphaproteobacteria bacterium
CCACTGCCGGTTGGGCAGGGTCTCGGTCATCGGTCCCGGCACGGTCATGCCCAGCCGCCCGACCACCTGCTGGTTCTCGATCTTCGCCGGTCGGTCATGGACCGGCAGCAGGAAGGTGTAGTTGTTCAGAAGCTTCTTGATCGCCCCCTTCTCGCCGCGCTTCGATCCGGCATGGTTGCCGGTCACCTGCGGCTCCATGAAATTGTTGACCCGCACATGGTTCACGATCTGGTCGTTGAAGTCGTAGATCACGTCGCCGCAGATGCAGGCGAGCCCCTCGGCCGTCTCCACGATCACGTTCATCGAGCCTTCGGTATGCGCGCCCGCGGGCTCGCACCAGACGCCGGGGATGATCTCCTCCGCCCCGGTGATCTCCAGATCGAGAAAACGCACCGCCTCGGGCTCGTAGATGCGGTCGACCAGATGCTTGATGTCGGGCTTGGGGTATTGCGGATACATGATGCCGGAGACCGAAAACTCCATCTCGCGCCGGTTCAGCACCACGGTGGTGTTCATCGGGAACCGGTCGTCCTTGCCGGCATGGTCGATATGCAGATGGGTGTGGCAGATGTAGCGGACATCGCCCACCTTCAGCCCGTGCCGCGCCAGCTGGTTCTCGATCATATTGTCGTGGAACTGCAGCCCCCGCATCCCCAGCGTCTCCATGATCGCGTTGTCGCGATAGCCGGTATCGACCAGCACCGGGTGCTGCCCGCCGAGGATCAGGAAGCCGTAGACGGGGATGCGCCGGATGCGCCCGCATTCGTGGCCGAGCACCAGAAACGAGGTTTCCAGCTCGATATCGCCATAGTCCAGGATGTGGATCGTCAGTGCCATCATGCTTCTCCCTGTCTTCGCCGGTCCCTGCCCGGATGTGTCAAACCCGGTAGACCCGCGCCGCGGTGTCGTGAAAGATTGCCTGCCGGGCTGGTTCGCCGAGCTTCGCCGCGCCCTTGCGGAACGCGTCGAACAGGGTGGCGAAATCGGTCCACAGCTTCTCGATCGGGAAGTTGGAGCCGAACATGCAGCGCTCGGCCCCGAACAGCTTCTCGGTCTCGGTGATCATCTTTCGAATGAAGGCGGGGTCGTTACGGTGGATGAAGGTGCCGAAGGCCGACAGCTTGCTCACCACATTGTCGCATTCGGCCAGACGCTGCATGCCCTCGCGCCACTGCCGCCAGCCGCTGCGCGAGGTGTCCTCCAGCATCCCGGCATGTTGCAGGATGAAGGTCACCTCGGGGCAGGCGCGGGCGAGCGCGGCGGCATCGGCCATCTGGGCCGGGAACACCTGCAGATCGAAGCTCCAGCCGTAATCGGCCAGACGGGCGACATTGCGCTGCACCACCGGGTCGGCCGGCAGGTCGGGCCGCGCGGCAAAGCGGTAGGCGGGGTTCTCGTGCCAGTGGAACTGCTGGCGGATGCCGCGCACCAGCGGGTAAGGCTTGAGCTTCTCCAGCTGCGGGCGCACATCCGCCACGGTGAAATCGGCATAGCCGACGATGGCATGCGGCCAGCCATGCGCATCGGCCATCGACTGCACCCAGGCGACCTCGTCGGCCGCCCAGTTGGGCGCCCAGTTGGCCTGGACATAGACCGATTTCGTGATGCCGGTGCCGGCGATGTCGGCGAGATATTCCTCGATCGGATAGTCGCGCCGGATCGCGGCATAGGGGCCGAAGATGCGCGGCTGTTCCGGGCCCAGCAGCCAGGGCAGGTCGGCCTGCCGCCAGATATGGTGATGGGCGTCGATCATGCCGCCTCCCGCGCGATGTTCAGCACATGGGCGGCGATGGCCGCGGCGCTGGAGCCGTCGCCGAGGCTGTCGAGCCAGGGCAGGACGGCCGCGAGCGCCTCGGTGCGCGGGGCAAAGCCCGCATCGCCCGCCAGCGGCGTCAGCCAGTCGAGCCGCCATGCCAGACGCGACAGCCGCTGCACGGCGCGGATCATCGCCGCCGGTTCGCCGCGTTCCAGCCCGTCCGACAGCACGATCACCGCCGCGCCGCGGGCGAAGCCGGCAAAACGCGGCACGGCAAGGAACGCCTCCAGCGCGTCGCCGATGCGGGTACCACCGTCGAAATCGGCCACGATGGCGCCGATGCGGGCCAGCGCGCGGTCGCGATTGCGCAGGCGCAGCGCCGGGGTCACGCGGGTTAGCCGGGTGCCCAACGTGAAGGCCTCGCAGCGTTCGGCCGCCTGCGCCAGCGCGTGGGCAAAGCGGATGGTGATCTCGGTCCGCTCCTTCATCGAGCCGGAGACATCGACCAGCAGCACCACCCGCCGCTGCCGGGTGCGGCGTCCGGTGCGCGGCAGGATCAGCACCTCGCCATCGCGGCGCACCGCCTGGCGCAGGGTCCGCCGCAGATCCGGCCGGTCGCCCTGGCGGGCCGGCGCGCGGCGATAGGCCAGACGGCGCGGCAGGCGGCGGGGTGCGGCACGGGCAAAGGCGGCGAGCGCGGCATCCTCGCCCAGTTCGGCGAACTGCCGGTGTGCCAACCGCTCGGCCACGCTCGCCTCGGCGCCGGCCTCGGCCTCCTCCTCTTCGGCCTCGATCACCTGCGCGCGCCCGCCGGGTTCATGGGCCTCGACCTCGCCCTCCTCCTCGCCTTCGGCCGGGGCGGCCACGGTCTGGCCCATGAAGAAGGCGCGGAACAGCGCGTCGTATTCTGCCTCGCGCTCATGCGGGATCGCCAGCATCGCCAGCCCGGCGGCATGGATGTCGCCCATGTGACGTGGACCCAACAGCCCTACCGCCTCGATGAAGCCGATGGTCTGGTCCGGCGCGACGGCAAAGCCATGCGCGCGCAGGATGGCGGGAAACTCGACGAAGGGCTGGACGGCGCGCGGCAGGGTCATGC
>RFIR01000076.1 GCA_003695135.1 Alphaproteobacteria bacterium
CCAGCCCCGAGCGTTCCGCGCGGGCGCCACAAAATTATGGCGCCACGTGCGTTATTCTTGTTTTCACTGTTGATTAATAAATATTGATTGGGGAATTATTTTCCAAATACTTTACGCACGCGCGATCATGATGACCGGAGACCGGGCCGATTCAGCGGTTTGCATTCATGCCGGAGTTTTGCAGTAGGCTCTGTCAAACAGGTGAAAATCAGGAGCAAACTCCGCTGGCGCCACGATTTCGCGGCGCCCGAGTGCAACGACCGGGTCTGGCCGCCGAGTATCGCCAAAACCCTTCTCGCGCGCCGCACGCGCGGCTGCGGCCCGCGCGCGGGCGTGCGTCCACCCGGGTAGGCGCGAATGCGCCCGCCATCGCGGCGGGCGGGCGCATGCCCGGTTCGCTTCGCTCTCCGGGCAGATGAACCCGATCGGGCACGACATGCGGCAAGCGGCGGAACGTGAGGCCGCGTCCCCACGGGTCAGGGCAGCAGCACGATCTTCGGCGCCGCGGCCCGCCCGGCATGAATGTCGGCAAAGGCAGCCGGCCCGTCGGCCAGCGGCCGCTCCTCGGGCCAGTCGAGCGCACCGAGCCGGCCGTCGAAGATCGCCGCGGCGGTGTCGCGGAAATCCTGCGCCGAATAGGTGTAGGTGCCGATGAAGGTGATCTCCTGCAGCGTCATGCGGCGGATGTCGAGACCGCCGGCGGCCGCGCCGAGGCCGATATGGGTGATCACCCCGCCCGGGCGCACACGGCGCGAGGCATGGGCGCGGGTGGCCTCGATGCCGACCGCGTCGATCACCAGATCGACTGCATCCGGCCCGGCTTCGGAGACGGGATCGAAGACGGCGAAATCGCCCGCCTTCCGCAGCACCGGATGGCGCAGGGCGTTGGTCTCGGCCAGCGCGATGTCCCGCGCGCCCTGCGCAGCGAGGCACAGCGCCGCGCCCAGGCCGATGGCGCCGCCGCCCAGCACCAGACAGCGCGCCTCGGCCAGCGGGACATTGAGCGCCGCCTGCGCCAGCCGCACCGCGTGCCAGCCGCAGGCCAGCGGCTCGGTCAGCGCTGCACGGGCCGAGCCGACATGATCGGGGATCGCCACCGCATTGGTGCGCGGCACGCTGACCCATTCGGCGAATGCGCCCTCGCGCGGCGGCATGGAGATGATCTGGCGGTCGGGGCACAGGTTTTCCCGCCCCGCACGGCAGTCGCGGCAGCTGCCGCAGGCAACCAGCGGATTGACGGTGTAGCGCGTGCCGTCGGCCGCCTCGCCCGCCGCCTCGTGCCCGAGGATCAGCGGCGCGGGGCGCCGTTCGTCATGGCCGAGCCAGGCATGCATGTCCGAGCCGCAGATGCCGCAATGGCTGACCCGGAGCAGGATGTCGCCATCGGCCGGGCCGGGGTCGCCGACCTCGCGCAGCTCCAGCCTCCGGGGCCCGGTATAGACGAGTGCCTTCATGTCGCGACGAACTCCCTGATCGGCGATACGATGCGTTCCCGTTGCGCCGGGCGGTGCGTGCAGGATCGCGGCGCCGGCGGGGCAGGACGAGCTTGGCGCAAGGCCGGCCGGCTTGCAATCCCCGCCAAACCGGCCCCGGCAAACCCGCACGGTGCGCGCGAATCTGCCGATTCGGGCTCGCCCGCCACCCTGCGCGGCGCTTGCTCTTGGCCGCGTTCCATGTACTTTGTGCCGGGCATGGGTCGGGATGGACCCGCAGAATGGGAAAACAGGGGAGGACAGAATGAAACTCACATCCGCTATCGTGGGCGCGCTTGCCGCTCTCGGCCTCGCCGCCGGCGCGGCCACGGCCGAGGAGTGCGGCACCATCACGCTGGGCGCGGCGATCTCGCTGACCGGCAAGTATGCCACCAACGGCATTCACGCCAAGAACGGCTATGAATTCGCCATCCAGAAGATCAGGGAACACGGCGGCGTCAAGATCGGTGACAAGTGCTACAACTTCAAGGTCATCTACTATGACGACGAATCCAAGGGCGATCGCGGCGCCACGCTGGCAGAGCGCCTGATTCAGCAGGACGGCGTGCAATACATGCTCGGCCCCTATTCCTCGGGCCTGACCAAGGCGATCGCGCCGGTGACCGAGAAGTACCATATCCCGATGGTCGAGGCCGAGGGCGCCTCGCGCTCGCTGTTCAACCAGGGCTATCGCTATCTGTTCGCGGTGCTCTCGACCTCCGAACAGTACCTCGCCTCGGCAATCACCCTCGCCGCCGAGAAGGCCAAGGAGCAGGGCAAGGATCCGTCATCGGTCAAGGTCGCGGTGGCGGTCGAGAACGATCCGTTCTCGCTCGACATCCGCGCCGGCGTTCTCGAAGACGCCGCCAAATACGGCATGCAGATCGTCATCGACGAGAAGCTGCCGCGCGACCTTTCGGACATGAGCGCGATCCTGACCAAGGTCAAGCTGGTCAAGCCGGACGTGCTGATCGTCTCGGGCCATTCCAAGGGTGCGGCCACCGCCGTGCGCCAGATCGGCGAGCAGAACGTCAAGGTGCCGATGATCGCGATCAC
This sequence comes from Alphaproteobacteria bacterium, assembly GCA_003695135.1. Classification (GTDB taxonomy): domain Bacteria; phylum Pseudomonadota; class Alphaproteobacteria; order Rhodobacterales; family Rhodobacteraceae; genus J013. The sequence goes on from RFIR01000076.1 coordinate 2,529, forward strand.
CCATTGCGAGGCGGCCGATGTCACCGGCAATTTCGGCGAGTATGCCAATGACATCCTGTGCTCGACCCAATGGGCCGAGACGCTGAAATACGAGGATCCGATCTTCGGGACGGCGGCGAATTACGAGCGGGAATTCAAGGCCGCCTTCCCCGAATATGCCGACAAGAAGGTGCCCTATCAGACCGCCCAGGCCTCGGCCGCCGTCTATGTGTTCAAGGATGCCTTCGAGCGCGCCGGCACGCTGGACAAGGAGAAGGTGCGCGACGCGATCGCCGCCACCGACCTGATGACGTTCTACGGCCGCATCAAGTTCTCCGAGGCCGGCAACAACATCGCCAAGCCGATGGTGCTGCGCCAGATCCAGAACGGCGAATACAATGTGGTCGCTCCGTCGGAGTTCGCCAGCCACAAGCTGAACTGGCCGCGGAACTGATCCGCCACGCCTGAGGCCGCGCCGGGCAGCCTGTCTGCCCGGCGTTCCGCGATCAGGGTGCAGGGCGGAAAAAACCGGGCTCCGACAGGGACATGGATCAGATACTCTTCAATCTCGGGCTGCTGGTCGATTATCCGGTGGTCAATCTCAAGATCATCATCGACGGGGTGATGATCGGCGCCCTCTTTGCCCTCGCCGCCTACGGGCTGGCGCTGGTGTGGGGGGTGATGAACGTGAAGAACCTCGCCCAGGGCGATTTCGTCATCGCCGGCGGCTATGTCTCCTGGGCCTTGGTCAGGACCGGCTGGCTGCAGTCGATCGGGTTGAGCGACAATATCGCTGCGCTGATCGGTGTGCCGGTCGCATTCCTGGTGATGGCCGGTATCGGCTGGATCGCCTTCCGGACCATCATCGTTCGGGTGATCGAGCGCGACGTGTTCACCTCGCTTCTGGCCACCTTCGGGCTGGCGATCATGATGGCGCAGATCCTCAATCTGCTGTTCGGCTCCGACACCCAGTCGCTGAAGCTTGAATACGACACGCTCTATTTCGCCGACGGGCTGATCGACGTGCCGATTGCCAAGCTGGTCGGCGTGTGCATGGCCGCGGCGCTGGCGCTGGGGGTGATCCTGTTCATGAAGAACTCGCGCATGGGACAGGCGATCCGGGCGACCGCCCAGGACGCACGCGCCGCGCAGGTGCTGGGGATCGACACCGACCGGGTCTATGCGTTCACCTTCAGCCTCAACGCCGCGATCTGCGGGGCGGCCGGGGCGATCATCGTCATGGTGTGGGTGATCCAGCCCTTCTACGGCATGACCTATTCGATCCGCGCCTTCGTGATCGTCACCGCCGCCGGTCTGGGAAATCTGCCGGGTGTGATCGCCGCGGGGCTCGGCATCGGTGCGGCCGAGCAATATGGCAGCCACATCTTCGGCATCAGCTACCAGCAGGCCATCGCGGTTCTGCTGCTGCTTCTGGTGCTGTTCGTGCGGCTGATGCAGCAGCGGCGCAAGCGGCAGGTCCTGCAGTGAGGTCGGCCATGTCACGCAACGCCATCCTGCACATTGTCCTGCTGGCCGCCACCATCGCCGCGCCGCTGCTGTTTCCCGCCTACAACGCGTTTCTGGCCACGCTGTGGCTGTTCATCATCGTCGCGCTGACCTGGGACATGACCGGCGGCCAGATGGGCTACAACAGCCTTGGCAACATCTTCTTCTACGGCACCGGCATGTATGTCGGCGCGGTGATCGCCATCGGGATGTACTTTCCCGTCGGCGAATGGACCGATGCGGCGCGATCCGAGCTGTTCCTGATGAGCCCGGGCCAGTACTATACCGGTCTGGCGGTCGGCTCGCTCGGCGCCGGCATCTTCTGCGCGCTCGCGGCGCTGATCATCGGCGCGCTCACCTTCGGGCTGCGCGGCCCCTATTTCGCCATCGGCACGCTCGGCGTGGCGATCGCCGGCGGCGAGATCGTCTCGAACATCGAATGGCTGGGCGGCGGGCAGGGGATTTCCATGCCCAACCCGCCGGGGGATTTCGACAGCTTCAAGGTGCTGATCTACTACCTGTTCGCCGGGCTGGGCGTGGTGCTGTTCATCTTCCTGCGCTGGTTCTACCAGACCCGTTTTGCCGCCGCGATCAACGCCATCCGCGACGACGAGGAAAAGGCCGAGGCGATGGGCATCCACACCCTGCGCTACAAGCTGGTCACCTGGGCCATCGCCGCCTTCTTCGTCGGCATCGCCGGGTCGATCTCGGCCTTCCAGCTGATCCATTTCGAGCCGCTGGAGACCGCCTATCAGACCATCAATCTGGGCATCTTCATGGTCGTCTGCGTGCTGCTGGGCGGCAAGGGCACGCTGTGGGGGCCGGTCATCGGCGCGGTGATCTTCCACGTCTTCAAGGAGGTGACCTGGAACTATTTCCTCGGCGGGCAGTGGATCGCGCTGGGGGCGCTGATCGTGGTGATCGTGGTCTTCTTCCAGGGCGGGCTGATGGGCTTTTTTCGCCGGAGATTCCCCGAATGGTTCGGCGTCAGGGTCGAGACGAAGGGTGCGACGGAGACCGCGTCATGAGCGCCATCATCGAGGTCTCCCACGTCTCCAAGTCCTTCGGCGGGGTTCACGCCAATACCGACATCTCGCTGAGCGTGGAGAAGGGCGGCATCACCGGGCTGATCGGGCCGAACGGGTCGGGCAAGACCACGCTGTTCAACTCCATCGTCGGCTACCATCCCATCGACAGCGGCTCGATCCGCTTCGAGGGGCGCGAGATCAGCCGCATGCTGGTGCCCGAGATCGCCCGGCTCGGCCTGCTGCGCACCTTTCAGCAGACCCGCATCTATGGCGCGATGAACTGCATGCAGAACATGCTGATCTCGATCCCGCATCGCAAGATGACGCTGTGGGAGGCGTTCAGGCGCAATTCGCCGGAGGAAAAGGAGCGCGCCGAGCATCTGCTGGAATTCGTCGGGCTTTACGAGAAACGCCTGCTGCAGGCGGGCTCGCTGTCCTTCGGCCAGCAGAAGCTGCTCGAGTTTGCCATGGCGATGATGAACGAACCCACGGTGCTGTTGCTCGACGAGCCGACCGCGGGCATCAACCCGACGCTGATCAACGGGCTGATTGACCGGCTGAAGCGGGCCAATTCGGAATATGGCATCACGCTGTTCATCATCGAACACAACATGCGGGTGATCATGAACATGGCCGAGCGGATCTACTGCCTCGCCTATGGCAAGCTGCTCGCTTCCGGAACCCCGGCCGAGATCCAGGACGACCAGCGCGTGATCGACGCCTATCTGGGGGCGCATTGATGGCAGAGGAGAAGAAGCGCAGCACCGGCTATCACGGCGGCACCGTCGATACCGTCATCTCGGTCGAGGCCGTTACCGAGGAGGCTGCGCGCCTCGCGCAGACCGTCACCCGCGAGGACGTTCTCGCGCTGGCCAATGACGACCCCTATCTGGTGCTGGAGGATCTGCATGCCGGCTATGGCCGGATGGAGATCCTGCACGGCATCGACCTTGCCGTCGCGCGGCGGCAGTCGCTGTGCCTGATCGGCCCGAACGGGGCCGGCAAGTCGACCATCCTGCACGCGATCTTCGGGCTGAACACCATCTTTTCGGGGCGGGTGCTGGTCGGGGACGGGCCGGACAAGCGCGATATCGGGCGGCTGTCGGCCTCCGAAAAGCTGCGCCGGGCCGGCATTGCCTACATCCTGCAGGACAAGTCGGTCTTTCCCGGCATGACGGTGGAGGAAAACCTGTGGATGGGCGGGTTTCTCAAG
>RFIR01000495.1 GCA_003695135.1 Alphaproteobacteria bacterium
CCTTCATGACTGAGTTTCACAGGGATCTCATCGTGACGCACTCATTTGCATCCCATCCGATCCGTTTGGGATAACGAGGCAGGCGCGCGCTGCCGCCCCGATGGGCATGGCGTTCCCGGCTCGCGCCCGTCAGCCCTCCGCCTGCGCCCGCAACACCGCCCTGATGACGGCCGAGTTGTCCAGACCGATTTCACCGTGCTCCACGCAATCGCGCATCAACCCGGCATAGGTCCGGGCCAGCGGCAGGCCCTGCCCGACCGCCGCTGCCGCCTGCAGGATCAGCCCGAAATCCTTGGCCGATTGCGCGATGCGCCCCTGCGGTTCGAAATCGCGCGCCACCATCTTCGGCCCCTTGGTCGCCATCACCGCCGAGGCCGCGGCGGTGTCCTGCAGTAGCGTCAGGAAGGCGGCCGGGTCGAGGCCGAGCCGCTCGGCAAAGACCAGCCCCTCGGCCAGCGCGGCGCGGTTGAGACCGAGCACGAGATTGACCGCCAGCTTGGCGCGGTTGCCGGCACCGAGCGGTCCGACATGATGCCAGCCGCGGGTGATGGCCTGCAGGAGGGGCGCCAGCGCCTCGGCCTCGGCCCGCTCGCAGCCCAGCAGGAACACCGCCTCGCCATCGGCAAGCTGCAGGCTGGTGCCCGAGATCGGCGCCTCGATCAGCCGCCAGCCCCTCGCCGCCGCCGCCCGGCCCAGATCGGGCATGCGCGCGGGATCACAGGTGCTGAGCGAGACCAGCCGACCGCCGCTGCCCGCGGGCGCGGCGTCGATCAGACCGGCAAGCTGATCGGTGTCGAAGACGCAGGAAAACACCAGTTCCTGCCGCCAGACCGCATCGGGCTCGGCGCTGACCCCGCCAAGCCCCGCCAGCAGCGCGCCCCGTTCGGGATCAGGATCATGGCCGATGACTTGCCTGCCCGCCCGCATCAGCCGCCGGGCAAGCGCGATGCCGATCAGCCCCAGCCCGAAAATACCGATCCTGTCCGTCATTCCGGTGTCTCCATGTTCCGGACCAGATCCGCAAACAGCGGGTAGAGCCAGGCGAAGTCGGTCCCCGCCCTGCCCGCCGCCACTGCGCCCTCCAGCAGCCCGCTGGTCAGCCGCGCATAGGGAAGCGGGGCGCCCAGCTCCTCGCCGAATTCGGTGGCCAGTGCGAGGTCCTTGGCGAGATTGGCGATTGTCGAGCGCGCATTCATGCGGCCGCCGAGGATGTCGCGCGGAAATCGGGTTTCGGTGACGAAGCTGCGCGCGTTTCCGGCATTGAGCACCTCGACCGCCCGGTTGACATCGAGGCCTGCGCGCTCGGCCAGACCCAGCCCCTCGCAGACCGCCAGGAAATGGCTGTGCAGGATCAGGTTGTGGACGAGCTTCATCGCATGGCCAGACCCAACCGGGCCGAGATGGAAGACGCGCGCCGCGATTGCCGCGAAGACCGGCCGGCAGACCGCAATCGCCTCCGCCTCGCCCCCTGCCATCAGCGTCAGCGTGCCGGCATCGGCGCCCGCCGCGCCACCGGTCATCGCCGCATCGACATAGTGCACCCCCGATTTCGCCAGCCGCGCCGCCAGCGCCCGGCTCTGAGCAGGGGCCGATGTGGTCAGATCGACGATCACCCGGCCTGCGGGCGGGTCGGCGTCCGCCAGCGCCTCCCCGATCTGCCGCGTGGTGGGCACCGCGAACAGCACCACCCCGCAGCTGTCGAGCAGCTCGGGCGCAGGCAGCAGGCGAACTGCCGGACCCAGTCCCGCCGCCCGCAGCGCGGCCTCGCTGATGTCATGGGCGCCCGTCAGCATGCCGGCGCGCTCGAGATTGCGGGCGATGCCGGCGCCCATCCGGCCGAGCCCGACGATGCCGACGCGCGGATGGTCTTGCCCGGTCACCTCGCTCAACGCGCCATCCCTTCCCCGTTCCGGCGCACCGATTGGTCCGACCAGTACGGAAGGATCCCGCGCGAGATCCGGTCCGAGACATGGAGATGCCGCTGGCGGCTGCTTCGCCCGGGCCACAGCCCGGGCGGCGCCCGACCCTCCCCCCGGGAGGGCGCATTCTCTCGTTTGATCAAGGGCTTGACCGGCAGGCACATCAGAACCTTCATCACCACCCCCGCCGTTTCGCAGCGCCCTCCCAGGGTCGGGCACCGCCCTCCGTGACGGCTTGGGGCTCCCGCAACGGGGTTCCAATCGGTGGGGTCACTTCGTCAGCCCCCCGCCGCCGCCTTGAGATCGGCAAGCTGGGCCAGCGCCCGGTTCGACATCGGCAGATCGACCGGCTCGTTGATCTCGGCCGAGACATCGGCGGCCGAATAGGCCTCCATCACCATCCGGGCGTGTTCGGGCAGCACCATGACATCGCGGTCGAGCAGCACGGCCTCGAGGAAATGCAGCGTCTCCGGCCCCATCTGCCCGGCAAAGACATGCCCGACATGCTCGCCCGGCATGGTCGACATCGGGAACTGCGTGCCACCCGAGACGGTGTTGAGCCAGTTGTCGCGGCTGGTGTCGTCAAGGATCAGCGCGCCTTCGGTGCCGGTGATCTCGATCCAGGTCGCACAGTAGTTGGGATAGCTCGGCGGCAGGTTCCAGCCGCCGCCGATCACCACCAGCGTGCCGTCATCCATGGTGACGGTGGTCCACATGCAGTCGAAGGAACCGTTGAGCGCCTTCATGTAGCCATAGGCGCCCTGCGAATAGACCCGGACCGGCCTTGCCGGTTCGAGCAGCCAGAACACGAAGTCGAGATCATGCGTCGATTCCATCGCCGCCGGCGACAGCCGCACCCGGTTGGCGATCTTCTTGCCCAGATTGCGCGACAGGTGCCGGCTGACCATGACGTTGACCACCTTGCCCAGCGTGCCGTCGGCGATGGACTTCTTGGCGTAGGCGATCTTGGGGTTGAAGCGCTGGGAGTAGCCGATGGTGAACTTGACGCCGTTGTCGCGGGCGATGGCGATCAGCTCGTCGGCCTCCCACAGCTCCAGCGCGATCGGCTTTTCCAGCAGCACATGCTTGCCCGCCTTCAGACAGTCCTTGGCGATCGGGTAATGGGTCTGTTCGGGCGTGGTGGAGATGTAGACCACCTCGATCGCCGGATTGGCGACGATGTCATGATAATCCAGCGTGGCCGTGGCCGGATTGGTCTCGGCCTTCACCTCGGCCAGCCGGTCGGGCCGGATCTCGCAGATATGCAGCTTGTCGACCAGCGCCGATTGCGACAGCGTCAACGCCCGTATGCCGCCGCACCAGCCGGTTCCGATCACCGCCGCCTCGACCTGTCGCATCCATTGTCCTCCGTCTGCTTCCAATACCCGTACGTCTGCACCGTCCCCGGCGGGTGCGGTCAGGGCAGCGGCACGTCACCGACATCCTTGGGCACCTTGTAGCCGCGCTGCACGGCGGGGCGTTCGGCGATGTGCAGATACCAGTCGCGCACATTGGGATAGTCGTTCAGATCGATTTCCTGCCATTCGAAGCGGGAAATCCACGGCCAGCAGGCCATGTCGGTGATGGTGTATTCGCCGCGCCCCTCGCCGACAATGTAGTCCCGGCCCTGAAGGCGCCGGTCAAGCACGCCGTAAAGGCGGTGGCCCTCCTTGGTATAGCGTTCCTCGGCATAGGGCGCCTTGCCGCGATTGTATTTCACGAAGTGATGGATCTGGCCCAGCATCGGACCCAGCCCGCCCATCTGCCACATCAGCCATTCCATCATCCGCCAGTATTCGCTGCCCTTGCAGGCGAAGCGGTCATACCTGTCGGCGAGGTAGAGCAGGATGGCGCCCGATTCCATCAGCGTCTGGCCGGTCTGGCTGTCGGTGATGGCCGGGATCCGGTTGTTCGGCGCGATCTTCAGAAAGTCGGGGGCGAACTGCTCGCCCTTGGTGATGTCGATGGGATGGGCGACATAGTCCACGCCCAGCTCCTCGAGCATGATCGAGACCTTGCGCCCGTTCGGCGTGGTCCAGGTGTAGAGATCGATCAATTGCCTGCCTCCGGTTTGCCGCCCGTCCCCGATTCAGTGATCGGCGGTCATGGCGTGAATGGTGGATTGAAGATGCGCGCGCATCGCCTTCTGTGCACCGATGCGGTCGCGCTGTTCCAGCGCGGTGACGATCGCCTCGTGTTCGCGGAAGGAATGATAGTCGGGCGGCGGTGCCGCATCGGGCGGGCTGAGCCGGCGCCAGACCACGATCATGCGCACCCCGTTGACGATGTTGAACACCTCGTAGAGCAGCGGGTTGCCGGCGCTCCTGGCGATCAGGTCGTGAAAGGCGGCGTCGAGTTCCTCATAGACGCGCCAGCTCGAGGCCTCGCGCATGGAATCGGCCAGCCGCCGCAATTCGCCCAGCTGGCGCGGCGTGGCATGCAGCGCCGCCATCTGGGTCAGCTCCGGCTCCAGCGCCAGCCGTGCCACCATCGCCTCATGCGGGCCGGTGCGCTCGGCCAGCGCGTTGACGTCCAGTCCACCCGCCTCGCCGGGGTCCGACGGCGCCGGGTGGCGGACATAGGTGCCAGAGCCGACCTTGCGTTCGAGCCGCCCCTCCGCCTCCAGCACGAACAGCGCATTGCGCAGATCGGAACGGCTGAGGCCCAGCGTCCGGGCAAGCTCGCGCTCGGGCGGAAGCCGGGCGCCATCGGCAAGCTCGGCGCGCGCGAACCAGGCGCGGACGCGGTCGAGGGATTTCATCCCGATTTGGTCCACCATTCCCCGTTCTCCCGGCGCCGGCATTCCGGCGCCCTGGCTGCGTCAACCGGCTTGATGCTATACATCCACGCCACGCTCGTATATGAATCTTCCCGTCAGCTTGGTTGCTCAATCCGGGTTATTGGTCAACCTTTAAATCGGATCGAACGGAAAAAGTGGGCAAGATCGTGAGCACCGAAATCGCGGCGGAAGCCACCCGGACGGCGCCCGGCAGCCTTGCCGTGCCCAACTCGATGCAGGCCTGGGTTCTGGGCGACCCCGGCGAGCTGAAGCTCGTCGAAAAGCCGGTGCCGGTGCCGGCGAAGTCCGAGGCGCTGATCCGCGTCGATGCGGTGGCGATCTGCGCCACCGATCTGGAGATCCTGCAATACGGCACGCCCGCGCTCGTCGAAGGCGGGCCGCCCTTCAACAAGAACTTCACGCCCGGTCATGAATACATGGGCACGGTGGTGGCGCTGGGTCCCGGCGTCGACGAATTCGCCATCGGCGACCGGGTGACGGTCGAGGTTCATGCCGGCTGCGGGCAGTGCAAGCGCTGCCGGATGGGCATGTATACCTCGTGCCACAATTACGGGCTGAACTACGGCGACCGCAACAAGGGCCACCGCGCCAATGGCTTTACCACCAATGGCGGCTTTGCCGAATACGTGGTCAACAACATCAACACCATGATCCGGGTGCCCGACAGCATGACGGACGAGGAGGCGACGCTGGTCGTCACCGCCGGCACCTCGATGTACGGGCTGACCGAGCTGGGCGGGCTGGTCGCGGGCGAAAGCGTGGTGGTGATCGGGCCGGGACCGATCGGGCTGCTCGCCGTCGCTGTGGCCAAGGCGCTGGGCGCGACGCCGGTGGTGATGGTCGGCACGCGCGAGAACCGCAACCGCATCGCGCTCGAACTGGGTGCCGACCTCGCGCTCGACGCGCGCAGCGAGGACGTGGTCGCGCGCGTACGCGAGCTGACCGGCGGCAGGGGTGCCGATTACGTCATCGACTGCGCCGGCAACCAGATCAGTGCCAACAATGCCGTGCACATGACCAATCGCGGCGGCCGGATCTGCCTTGCCGCCTTTCCCAAGAAGCCGGTGGAATTCGACCTCGGCTATCTGGCGGTCAACAACATCTATCTCTACGGCATCCGCGGCGAGGGCCGTTCGGCCACGCATCGCGCCATGGCCTTCATGGCCTCAAAGCGGTTCGATGCCGCCAAGATCCACACCCATACCTTCCCGATGCGTGAGCTGCCGACCGCGATCCGCTATGCCCGCGACCGGATCGACGATGCGATCAAGGTCGTCGTCTCCAACCGCATCGGACGGACGGCGGACTGAGACGCCGATACAGGCAACCGAAACCGCGCGAGGGAGGACGCATCGTGCCCGCCTACTGGATTGCCCGCTCCAGGATCAACGACCCCGCCGCCTACAAGAGATACACCGATCTGGTGCCCGCGATCATTGCCAAGCATGGCGGCCGGGTGCTGGCGCGCGGCGGCAGGTACCAGATCATGGAAGGCCCCGAGAAATTCCACCGCTTCGTGGTGATCGAGTTCCCGACCTTCGAGGCCGGCGTGGCCTGTTTCCAGTCCGAGGAATACAACGCAGCCGCCCGTCACCGGCGCGAGAACGGTGCCGGGGAGGTGGAAACCGTGGTCGTGGAGGGCGGCGACGCCACCGTCTGATCGGCAGGGAGGAGCAGGCCATGAAGGTCAGGAAGGTCGTGATCCGCGCCCAGGGCGGACCGGAGGTGATGGAGCTGGTCGAGGACGAACTCGGCCCGCCGGGGCCGGGCGAGGTCCAGATCGGGCAGAGCGCGATCGGGCTCAACTACATGGATGTCTATCAGCGCTCGGGGGCCTATCCGCTCTCGCTGCCCAGCGGGCTGGGGCTGGAGGCGGCCGGGCGCGTGCTTGCCACCGGCCCGGACGTCAGCGAGTTCGCGGAAGGCGACCGGGTCGCCTATGCGGGGGCGCTGGGCGCCTATGCCAGCGCGCGCAACGCCCCGGCCGGCCGCTGCGTGAAGCTGCCCGAGGCCGTCTCCGACGAGGTGGCGGCGGCGGTTCTGATGAAGGGGATGACGGTCGAATACCTGCTCAACCGCACCCACAAGGTCCAGCCGGGCGAGGACGTGCTGTTCTGGGCCGCCTCGGGTGGCGTCGGGCAGCTCGCCGGCCAGTGGGGCAAGCATCTCGGCGCGCGCATGATCGGGGTGACCGCAGGGAAAGAAAACTGCGCCGCGATCCTGAAGCTGGGCTATGCCGATGCCATCGACCGCAAACGCGAGGACGTGGCGGCGCGGGTGCGCGAGCTGACCGGCGGCAAGGGCGTCAGCGTGGTCTATGAC
>RFIR01000496.1 GCA_003695135.1 Alphaproteobacteria bacterium
GCAGGGGTGGGGATCTTCCCCGCCGTCATTGCCCATGGCGATGCCGGGCTGATCCCGGTGCCGCCGGGGCGGCTGTTCGTGCCGGAGGTCTATCTGGTCAGTCACCGCGACCTGCGCAGGCGCGCGCGCGTGAGGGCGGTGATCGACTTTCTGGTCCGGTTGTGGAAGCGCAATGCGGTGGCGCTTTCCGGCGGGTGGATCTCGGTGCAAGGCGAGGCGGCCGCGCGACCGGCCGCCTCGTGATCGATGTATCCGACGCCCGGGCGCGGTTCAGGCCGCCTTGACCCAGGACGCCAGGCCCTGCTCGAGCTCGGGCGAGATCATGACCGGCAGGATGGTCACATCGGCATCCAGATCCTGGAACAGTGGTTCGGCGATCTGCGGGATGAGCGAGGGGTCGGCGATGTCGAGCACCGCGAGCATCGTGCGATGGCCGGATTCGACGAAGAAGTAGGCCGCCTCCGGCTTCGCGACGGCAAACACCCTTTCGATGATGCCCTTCAGCGAGCCGTTGCGGATCGCCAGGTTCGAGGCGCCGACATCGAGATGGGCACGCATCATGCAACGCATGGCTGGTTCCTCCCTTCCGATTCGGTTCACTTCGGTGTCGTGGCCGTGGCCACGGTGTGCACGCGGATCATGCCATCCTCCAGGACGTAGGTGTCGGTCCCGAACAGGTAGACATTCGCCGGCGTTTCCGCCTTCCACGTGAATTCGACCACATCCCTGCCCACGGTCTGGGACAGCAGCTCGAAGGTCACGCCGGGCTGGGCGAACTCCGAAACGATGCCCTCGATCATGGCGCGCCGGCCCTCAGGCGTATCGATCACCGCACCCGGCATCACGATGACCGCATCGGGCCGATAGCCGGCGGTCAGCGCCGCGACATCACCCTTGCCGAATGCCGCCAGACGCGCGGCGGCGAATTCCTCCGCACTGCCGGCCATGGCCGCGCCTGCCAGTGCGATCGCGCCGGCAAGGCCGGCGAGGGGGACGAAAAACCGTTTCATGCGATACCTCCATCGGTTGCGCCGTCCGATCTGATGAACGGCAATGGTGGTATTCTCGCCCTCGCGACGGTCGCGCAGAAGCCGCAGCGATGCACAGCCGATGCGCGGAAACGCTGCAGCCCGGGCCGCGGGCAACGTTCTTGCATTTTGCCAGTTTCGGGCTTATGTCGACTTTTCTTCCCGATACCCGACTTGCGGAGAACACCATGGCACGCGTGACCGTCGAGGATTGCGTCGACAAGGTACCGAATCGGTTCGAACTGGTGATGCTGGCCGCCCATCGCGCGCGCGAGATCGCTGCCGGTGCGCCGATCACGGTCGAGCAGGACAACGACAAGAATCCCGTCATCGCACTGCGCGAGATCGCCGAGGAGACGATTTCCGTCGAGGAGCTGCGCAACAAGGCGATCGAGGCGCATCAGCGCCAGATCGAGGTCGACGAGCCCGAGGAAGACGACATGGCGACGCTGATGCTGGCCGATGCGCCGGCACCGCAGGAAGACGACATGTCCGAGGAAAAGCTGCTCCGTGCGCTGATGGAGGCGCAGGAGCCCCGATGACCTTGCGGCGGGAGGGGGCGTCGTCCCCGCACGCAGGGGAGGAGTTGCCGTTCAGTGATCCGGCCGCCCGATCTCGTCGAACTGATCAAATCCTACAACCCGGGCACCGATGAGGCGCTGATCGAGCGGGCCTATGTCTATGGCGCCAGGGCCCATGCCGGGCAGGTGCGCGCCTCGGGCGAGCCCTATTTCAATCACCCGCTCGAGGTCGCCGCGATCCTGACCGGGCTCAGGCTCGACGACGCCACCATCGCCACCGCGCTGCTGCACGATACGGTCGAGGACAATTCGGGCTGCACCACCGAGGAGCTGGAAAAGCTGTTCGGTGCCGAAATCGCCCATCTGGTCGACGGGGTCACGAAGCTCACCAAGCTGCAGCTCGCCTCGCGCGGGACCGCGCAGGCCGAGAACTTCCGCAAGCTGCTGCTGGCGATGTCGCGCGACGTGCGGGTGCTGCTGGTCAAGCTCGCCGACCGGCTGCACAACATGCGCACCATCCGCTACCTGCCGCCCGAGAAGCAGGAGCGCAAGGCGCGCGAGACCATGGACATCTATGCGCCGCTGGCCGGGCGCATGGGCATGCAGTCGATCCGCGAGGAGCTGGAGGACCTGTCGTTCCAGGTGCTCAATCCCGGCGGGCGCAAGTCGATCATCCACCGGTTTGCCGTGCTGAAGAGGGAAACCGGCGATCTGATCCCGCAGATCCTGGAGGACATCCGCAGCGCGCTGGAGGCGGCGGGCATCGAGGCCGATGTGCGGGGGCGCGAGAAGCGGCCCTATTCGATCTGGCGCAAGATGCAGGAAAAGGGCGAGGGCTTCCAGCGGCTCTCCGACATCTACGGGTTTCGCGTCATCACCGGCAGCGTCGAGGACTGCTATCGCGCGCTGGGGGTGCTGCACCAGCGCTGGCGCGCCATTCCCGGCCGGTTCAAGGACTATATCAGCCAGCCCAAATCCAACGGCTATCGCTCGATCCACACCACGGTATCGGGACGCGGGGCCAAGCGGGTCGAGATCCAGATCCGCACCCGCGAGATGCACGAGGTGGCCGAGACCGGCGTCGCCGCCCACTGGTCCTACCGCGACGGTGTGCCGAGCGAGAACCCGTTCGCGGTCGATCCCTTCCACTGGGTCCGCCAGCTGACCGAGGATATCGAGACCTCCGACAGCCCCGAGGAGCTTCTGGAGCATGTCAAGCTGGAGATGTTCCAGGATCAGGTGTTCTGCTTCACGCCCAATGGCGAGGTGATCAAGCTGCCGCGCGGCGCGACGCCGATCGACTTTGCCTATGCCATTCATACCACGATCGGCCATTCCTGCGTCGGCGCCAAGGTCGACGGCAAGCGCGTGCCGCTGTGGACCAAGCTGAAGAACGGCCAGTCGGTCGAGATCATCCGGGCCGACGCCCAGCGCCCGCAGCCCGCCTGGGAGGAGATCGTGGTCACCGGGCGGGCGAAATCGGCCATCCGCCGCGCGCTGCGCAGCGCCAAGCGCGAGGCCGACATCCGCATGGGCCGCGAGATCGCCCGCTTCGCCTTCGAGCGCATCGGCAAGCAGGCCACCGACAAGGCGCTGGAGGCCGCGGCCAAGTCGTTTGCGCTGAAAGGGGCCGAGGATCTGCTGGCGCGCCTCGGTTCCGCCGAAATCACCGGCCATGATGTGGTCATGGCGCTCTATCCCGACATCGCCGAGCCCCAGCCAAGCCAGACCCCGGCCGGGCCGGTCGAGGGGCCGATGATCATGGGGCTGGGCGCCGGGC
>RFIR01000497.1 GCA_003695135.1 Alphaproteobacteria bacterium
CAGCCCCTGGCTCGTCAGCGTCTGCATCAGGCGGTAGAGCGTGGCGCGCGGCTGCCGGCTGTGTTCGAGCACTTCCGAAAACCGAACCGGCCGGCCCATCCGCGCCACGCAATCCAGCGCATCCAGCGCCTTGCCCACCGTGCCATCCGATGCGGTCTGCCTGTTCATGCCGGCGTCTTCCATCCCTCTGCTGCCCCGCCGCAATATTCGCCCCGGCGCGACAAGGCTGTTGACATGGCTAGCAGATCGCGGCAGAGTTTTCAATATATGAGAGTGAGTTTCACTATTTGGGAATTCCACTGGTTGGAAACCGCACCGGCGCATCGGAACAAAAGGGAGGAAACCATGTTCCACCGCACCAGCAAGCTTGCCGCGGCCTGTGCCGCCGCAACGCTTCTCGCCTCGACCGCATTCGCGGGCGAACTCGTGATCAACACCGACACCTCCGATCCCGCGCCCAAGGCGGCATTCGAGGCGCTGATCAAGGGGTTCGAGGCCGAACACCCCGACATCAAGGTCACCTGGAACCTGTTCGACCATGAGGGCTACAAGACCTCGATCCGCAACTTCCTGACCGCGGATGCGCCGGATCTGGCCAACTGGTATGCCGGCAACCGCATGCTGCCCTACGTCAAGGCGGGGCTGTTCGAGCCGGTCGACGATGTGTGGGAGAAGAACGGGCTGAACGAATCGCTGGCCTCGGCCAGGGATTCGATGACCATCGACGGTCATCTGTGGGGCGTGCCCTACACCTATTACCAGTGGGGCGTGTATTACCGGAAGGACATCTTCGAGAAGAACGGCATCGCGGTGCCGAAGACCTTCGACGATCTCATCGCCGCCTGCGACAAGCTCAACGCCGCGGGCATCACCCCGATCACCATCGGCACCAAGTATCTGTGGACCGCGGCCGGCGTCTTCGACTATCTCAACCTGCGCACCAACGGCTACAAGTTCCACATGGATCTGACCCAGGGCAAGATCCCGTGGACCGACGACCGCGTGAAGGCGACCATGGCCAACTGGAAGACCATGCTCGACCACAAATGCTTCATCGACAACCACGCCTCCTGGTCCTGGCAGGAGGCGCTGGCGCCGATGGTGCAGGGCAAGGCGGCAATGTATGTGATGGGCAATTTCGCGGTTGCGCCGCTGCGCGAGGCGGGGCTGACCGACGACCAGCTCGACTTCTTCCAGTTCCCGGTCATCAATCCCGATGTGGCGCTGGCCGAGGACGCGCCGACCGACACCATCCACATCCCGGCCAACGCGAAGAACAAGGAAGAGGCCAGGCTGTTCCTCGCCTATCTGGCGCGCGCCGACGTGCAGACCAAGATCAATGAGACGCTGGGCCAGCTGCCGATCAACAAGGACAGCACGGTGGGCGACGACAAGTTCCTGCAGGCCGGCTACAAGATGCTGAGCTCGACCACGGGCGGCATCGCCCAGTTCTTCGATCGCGACGCCCCGGCCGAGATGGCCAAGGCGGGCATGGAGGGTTTCCAGGAATTCATGGTCAAGCCGGACCGGCTGGACAGAATCCTCGCCCGGCTCGAGAAGGTGCGCCAGCGCGTCTACAAGTAGCGGCTGAACCGAATTCCCCCGCCCGGTCCCGGCCGGGCGGGGGCAGGCTTTCGTCCGACGCAGGGGGAGGGGCCGATGGCGGCTTTCTGGAAACGCAACCAGCAGAAGCTTGCGCCGTGGCTGTTCCTTCTGCCCGGCGTGGCGATGTTCCTGATCTACGTCATCATCCCGATCTTCCAGTCCATCGACATCAGCTTCTATGCCTGGGACGGGCTGGGCGAGAAGGTCTGGGTCGGGCTGGGCAACTATGTCGAGCTGTTCGGGGACGAGGCGTTCTACACCTCGCTGAAGAACAACGTCATCTGGCTCGTGCTCTACATGCTGGCCCTGCCGGCGGGGCTGTTCGTGGCGCTGTTTCTCAACCAGACCGTCCGCGGCATCCGCATCTACAAGTCGCTGTTCTTCTTTCCCTTCGTGATCAGCCAGGTCGTGGTCGGGCTGGTCTTCTCGTGGTTCTACGATCCCAGCAACGGGCTCTTGAACCTGGCGCTGCAGGCGCTGGGCTTCGAGCCTGTCCCGGTGCTGGCCGACGAGAACTGGGTGACCTATGGCATCATTGCCGCCGGGCTGTGGCCGCAGACGGCCTATTGCATGATCCTCTATCTCACCGGGCTCAACGCCATCGACCCCGAACAGATCGAGGCCGCCCGGCTCGACAACGCCAGGGGCTGGAAGATGCTGTGGTATGTGGTGCTGCCGCAGCTGCGGCCGGCCACCTTCATCGCGGTGGTGGTCACGGTGATCGGGGCGCTGCGCTCCTTCGATCTGGTCTCGATCATGACCGATGGCGGCCCCTGGGGCTCGTCCCGCGTGCTTGCCTTCTACATGTACGAACAGGCGTTTTCCGAATACGGCTTCCGCATGGGCTATGGCGCGGCCATCGCGGTGGTGCTGTTCGCGATCATGATGGTCTACATCGTCGGCTTCCTGTGGAAGATGTATCGCGACGAGCGGGGAGGACGCTGAGATGTTTCCCAGGCCGATCGAGACCGCCACACGGCCCGTGAGCATCGCCTACAAGGTGGCGCTGCCGATCGCGCTGATCATATGGCTGCTGCCGCTGATCGCGGTGGCGCTGACCTCGATCCGCTCGGCCGGCGACATCAATGCCGGCAATTACTGGGGCTGGCCGACCGATTTCCACCTGCTGGAAAACTACACCGCCATCTTCGAGAACACGCCGATCGGGCAGTACATCCTCAACTCCTTCAAGGTGACCATCCCCACCGTGATCGGTGCGGTGGCGCTGAGCTGCATGACCGGGTTCGCGCTGGCCGTCTATGGCTTTCGCGGCAACCTGCTGGTCTTCTTCATGTTCATCGCCGGCAATTTCGTGCCGTTCCAGATCCTGATGGTGCCGGTGCGCGACCTGACGCTGCAGCTTGGCATCTACAACACCATCACCGGGCTGGCGCTGTTTCACATCGCCTTCCAGACCGGGTTCTGCACGCTGTTCATGCGCAACTTCATCAAGGCGCTGCCGCGCGAGCTGATCGAGGCGGCACGAGTGGAAGGCGTCAGCGAGATCCGCATCTTCTGGTATGTGGTGCTGCCCTTGATGAAACCGGCCATCGCCGCGCTGAGTGTGCTGATCTTCACCTTCATCTGGAACGACTATTTCTGGGCCACGGTGCTGACCCAGGGTGCGGATACCCAGCCGATCACCGCCGGGCTCTACTCGCTCAACGGCCAGTGGGTGGCGGCCTGGCATCTGGTCTCGGCCGGCTCCATCGTCGCGGCGCTGCCCCCGGTGCTGATGTTTTTCCTGATGCAGCGCCACTTCATCGCCGGGCTGACGCTCGGGGCGGTGAAATGAGGACATGGCGGTTCGACACGCCGGCCCAGACCCTCGTTCTCGCCAGTGATGGCGGCGTGCCGTGGGCGGTGCACTGGGGTGCGCGCCTGCCCGATGACGAGGATCTGCAGGCGCTGGCCCGCGCCGATCGGCCGGATGTCACCGGCGGCATGATCGACGCGCTGCCGCCGCTCACCCTCTGCCCGCTGGCGCGCGACAGCTTTCCCGGCCAGCCCGGGCTGGTGGCCTGGCGCGATGGCGCGTTGCTGCATCCGCACCTCCGGCTGACCGAGGCCGACGCGGCGCATATCACCGTCCGCGACGAGGGCTTGGGCGTCGGGCTACGGTTCGTCTTTGCGGTGGAAGGCGACGTGATCGCGGCGCGCACGGTGCTGGAGGCCGACGTCCCGGTCATGCTGCACTGGCTGGCCGCCCCGGTTCTGCCCGCCCCGCAGCAGGCCGAGCGGCTGATCGGCGTCTCGGGCCGCTGGTGCGGCGAGTTTCAGCTCGACGAGCTGCCCTGGACCCCCGGCATCCATGAACGCGAGGCGCGCGGCGGCCGCTCGGGCCATGACTATCCGCCCTTCGCCATCTTCCCCGAGACCGGCGCGACCAATACAAGCGGCACGGCCTTCGCCATGCATTACGCCTGGTCGGGCGGACACCGGATGCTGGCCGAGGAACTGCCCGACGGAAGGCGGCAGATCCAGTGGGGCCATGCCTCCGGCTCTTATCGCGAAGGCACCCGGTTCGAGACGGCGCCGCTGCTGCTGTGCCGCTCGGACGAGGGACTCAATGGCTGCGCGATCGCCTTCCAGCGCCATATCCGCGACCGTGTGGTCGACTGGCCCGCGCCCGAACGCCCGCGCCCGGTGCATTACAATTGCTGGGAGGCGGTCTATTTCGACCATGACCTTGCCGTGCTGAAGGACATTGCCGCCCGCGCCGCCGCTCTGGGCGCCGAGCGCTTCGTGCTCGACGATGGCTGGTTCGGCCGGCGCGACGACGATACCTCCTCGCTCGGCGACTGGCAGGTCGACCGGCGCAAATACCCCGACGGGCTGACACCGCTGATCGCGCATGTGCAGGGGATGGGCATGAGCTTCGGTCTGTGGGTCGAGCCGGAGATGGTCAATCTCGACAGCGATCTGGCCCGCGCCCATCCCGACTGGATCCTCGGCCCGGCCGACCAGGTAGAGGGGCGTCACCAGCGTGTGCTCGACCTCTCGCGCGAGGATGTGCGTGCGCACCTCTTCGGCTGCATCGACGCGATCCTGCGCGATCACGACATCGACTACCTCAAATGGGATCACAACCGCCTGCTGCCGATGCCGGATGCGGCGCAGACGGATGGCGTCTACCGGCTGCTGGACCAACTGCGGCAGGCCCACCCGCAGGTCGAGATCGAAAGCTGCGCCTCGGGCGGCGGGCGCATCGACGCCGGCATACTGCGCCACACGCAGCGGGTCTGGCTGTCGGATTCCAACGACGCGCTGGAGCGGCTGCGCATCCAGCACGACGCGGCGCTGTTCCTGCCCGGCGCGATCACCGGCTCCCATGTCGGGCCGCGCCGCTGCCACACCTCGGGCCGCGTGCTCGACATCCGCTTCCGCGCCTGGGTGGCGGCCCAGCGGCACTTCGGGATGGAGATGGACCCGCGCGAGCTGACCGAAGACGAGGCCGCGGTGCTGACCCGCGTCACCGCCTGGTGGAAGTCCAATCGCGGCTGGCTGTTCTCGGCCGACATATTGCGCCTCGACAGCACCGATCCGGCGGTGATCGCCGAGGAGCAGCTTGCCCGTGACGGAACTCGCTTCGTGGTCTTTGCCGGCCGTGCCGCCGCCTCGGCCCGGATCGTGCCGCGGCCCCTGCGGCTGACCCGGCTCGATCCCTCCGCCCGCTACCGGGTGGAGCTGATCAACCGGGCCGATGCACCGCACCTGTCGCGCGGGCACCCGGCGCTGAAGGAGGGGCCGTTGACGCTCAGCGGCACGTATCTGATGGATCACGGGTTGACCCTGCCCTGGAGCTTTCCCGAAACCATCTGGGTGATCGAGGGGGAACGGCTGTGAACGCGGATGCCACGCGGTGGATCGCCGTCGACTGGGGCACCAGCCATCTGCGCGCCTGGGTGTTCGGCACCGGCGCCGAGCCGCTGGCGCGGCTGTCCTCCGATGCCGGCATGGGCGGGCTGGCGCGGGATGGCTTCGAGCCCGCGCTGCTGGCGCTGATCGATGCTCATCTGCCTGCGGGCCGCGCCACGCCCGTGCTCTGTTGCGGCATGGTCGGCGCGCGGCAGGGCTGGATCGAGGCGCCCTATGCCGCCGTGCCCGGGCCCCCGCCCGGTATCGATGAGGCGGTGCGGGCGCCCGCGCGCGACCCCCGGCTCGACGTCCGCATCCTGCCCGGCATGGCCCAGCCCGAGCCGGCCGATGTCATGCGCGGCGAGGAGGCGCAGATCGCCGGCTTTCTCGAGCGCGAGCCGGGCTTTGACGGCATCCTCTGCCTGCCGGGCACCCATACCAAATGGGTGCATGTCAGTGCGGGCGAGGTGGTCAGCTTTCGCACCTTCATGACCGGAGAGCTGTTCGCGCTGATCTCCGAACGCTCGGTGCTGCGGCACGGGCTGGCCGGCGAGGGCTGGGACGGGGACGCTTTCGCCGCCGCCTTGGATGACGCGATGAGCCGGCCGGAGGCGCTGGCCGCCCGCCTGTTCTCGCTGCGCGCCGAGGGGCTCTTGCACGATCTCGCACCGGCCACGGCGCGGGCGCGGCTTTCCGGGCTCCTGATCGGCATGGAGCTTGCCGCCGCCCGGCCCTACTGGCTGGGCCGGCATGTGGCGCTGATCGGCGCCGAGAGGCTGGCCCAACTCTATGCACGGGCGCTGCGGAAACAGGGGCTGGAGAGCGAGACGGCCCCGGCCGAGGCGGTGACGCTGGCCGGGCTGGCGGCGCAGTATCGCAAGCTGAGCGGAGCGAGATCATGAGCCGGAACATCATTGCCATCCTGCGTGGCCTGAGGCCCGGCGAGGCGGTCGGGATCGGCCGTGCGCTGGTCGGCGCCGGGATCACCCGCATCGAGGTGCCGCTCAACTCGCCCGAGCCCTTCGATTCCATCGCGCTCCTGGCTGAGGCGCTGTCCGGCCGGGCGCAGATCGGCGCCGGCACGGTGCTGAGTGCGGAGGATGTGGAGAAGGTCGCCGCGGCCGGTGGCACGCTGATCGTCTCGCCCGACTGCAACCCGGCGGTGATCGAGGCCACCCGCGCCATCGGCCTTGCCTCCTATCCCGGCGTGGCCACGGCCAGCGAATGCTTCACCGCGCTGCGCCACGGGGCGAACGGGCTGAAGCTGTTTCCGGCCTTCCTGATCGGCACCAAAGGGCTCGCCGCGCTGCGCGCCGTGCTGCCCGCCGGCACCGAAACCTGGGCCGTGGGCGGGGTCGGCCTTGAGGATTTCGCCGACTGGCTGGCCGCCGGCGTCACCGGCTTCGGCGTCGGCTCGGCGCTCTACAAGCCGGGGCTTTCGGCCGATGAGGTCCGCGCCCGCGCCGAGGCGATGGTCGCCGCATACGATGCCGGACTGCCGGGATGAAGCGCGCGCTCGGCTGCTGCTACTATCCCGAACACTGGCCGCGCGAGAGCTGGGCGGAGGACGCCGCGCGGATGGCCGGGACCGGTCTGGAATGGGTGCGCATCGGCGAGTTCGCCTGGTCGCGGCTGGAGCCGCAGCCGGGGCGGCTGGAATTCGACTGGCTGGAAGAGGCGATCGCCATTCTCGGCGCGGCGGGGCTGAAGGTGATCCTCGGCACACCCACCGCCACGCCGCCGCGCTGGATGCTCGAGAGGCACCCCGACATGCTGGCGCGCGATGCCGAGGGCCGGCCGCGCCGCTTCGGCTCGCGCCGCCATTACTGCTTCAGCCACGAAGGCTACCGGGCCGAATGCGCCCGCATCGTCACCGCGCTGGCCGACCGCTTCGGCCGCAACCCCCATCTCGCCGCCTGGCAGACCGACAACGAGTATGGCTGCCACGATACCACGCTCTCCTACAGCCTCGCCGCGCGCGACGCCTTCCGCGGCTGGCTGCGCCGGCGCTATCGGGGGGCCGGCAATGACGGCGACATAACCGCGCTCAACCGCGCCTGGGGCAATGTGTTCTGGTCGATGGAGTATGACGATTTCGACCAGATCGACCTGCCCAACCTGACGGTGACCGAGCCCAACCCGGCGCATGCGATGGATTTCCGCCGCTTCAGCTCCGATCAGGTCGCCGCCTTCAACCGGCTGCAGGTCGAGATCATCCGCGCGCGTTCCGATGCGCCTATCGCCCACAACTACATGGGCCGGATCACCGAATTCGACCATTTCGCGCTGGGTGCCGATCTCGACATCGCCGCCTGGGACAGCTACCCGCTGGGCTTTCTGGAGGACCGGATCGAGGCCGAGCCCGCGCACCAGCGCCGCTTTGCCCGCCAGGGCGATCCCGACTTCCAGGCCTTCCACCACGATCTCTACCGTGCTGTCGGCCGCGGCCGGCTGTGGGTGATGGAACAACAGCCCGGCCCGGTCAACTGGGCGCCGTTCAACCCCGCGCCGCTGCCCGGCATGGTTCGGCTGTGGGGGTGGGAGGCGTTCGCCCATGGTGCGGAGC
>RFIR01000498.1 GCA_003695135.1 Alphaproteobacteria bacterium
CTCTATCCCGATATCGCCGAGCCCCAGCCAAGCCAGACCCCGGCCGGGCCGGTCGAGGGGCCGATGATAATGGGGCTGGGCGCCGGGCAGACCGGGCGCTTTGGCCGCTGCTGCGATCCGCTGCCGGGCGAGCGTGTGGTGGGAATCGTGCAGAAGGGGCGCGGGGTGGAGATCCACGCCATCGACTGCCCCGCTCTGGTCGCCTATGAGGACCAGCCCGAACGCTGGCTCGACCTGCGCTGGAACCCCGAGGCCGGGCGGAACCCGGTCAACAGCTCGGCGATCGAGCTGGCCCTGGCCAACGATCCCGGCGCGCTGGGGCGGGTCTGCACATTGATCGGCGAGCTCGGCGCCAATATCTCCAACATAGATTTCACGGAACGGAAGCCGGATTTTTACCGGATTCGGGTTGAACTGGAGTTGCGTGACGTGAAGCATCTGAACCATATCATCCGTGCGCTGGAGGCGGAGTCGTCCGTCGCCGTCGTCTCGCGGCTGCGCGAACGGATGGGGCAGAAGGCGGCGGAGTGACTTGCGGGTGCGGTCGGAAAGGGTCGAGGGCTGAGGTGAAAGCGGAGCGGGGCGAGGAGTTTCTGGACGAGTTCCGCTCGGCCGGCGCGTTGCTGGAAGGCCATTTCCTGCTGTCCTCGGGCCGGCACAGCGCGGCCTATCTGCAATGCGCGCGGGTGATGATGGACCCCGCCCGCGGCGCCCGCCTCTGCGCGGCACTGGCCGACAGGGTCCGCGCGGCCGGCATCGCGGCCGATCTGTGCGTCTCGCCGGCGATGGGCGGAGTCATCGTCGGCTACGAGACCGCCCGTCAGCTGGGGCTGCCATCGATCTTCGTGGAGCGGGTGGAGGGTGAATTCACCCTGCGCCGCGGCTTCGAGATCGCGCCCGGCGCCCGGGTGCTGGTGGTCGAGGATGTGGTGACAACCGGGCTGTCCTCGCGCGAATGCATGGCCGCGGTCGATGCGGCGGGCGGCCGTCCGGTCGGGCTGGCCTGCCTCGTCGACCGCTCGGGCGGAGGGGCGGAATTCGACGTGCCCTTCGTCCCGCTGATCCGGCTCGATGTGCCGAGCTATGCCCCCGATGCCATCCCGCCCGAACTGGCGGCGCTGCCTGCGGTCAAGCCCGGCAGCCGCATGTTGCGGAGCTGACGGGCATGGTGTTCAAGCGTCGCGACAAGCTGGGTCTTTGGGAGCGGTTGCGCCAGACCGTCTGGCCGCGCACCGGCTGGCGGCGCGGCTTCAAGTATCTCGGCCACCGCGTCAAGCGCATCCCCGACACGCCGCACCGTATCGCGCTTGGCTTCGCCATGGGGGCGTTCGTCTCGTTCAGCCCGTTCTTCGGCTTCCATTTCGTCTATGCCGCGCTGCTGGCCTGGATCTTTCGCGGCAACATCATCGCCGGGCTGATCGGTACCGCCGTCGGCAACCCGTTCACCTTTCCGGGTATCGCGGCGGCGTCTCTGGGGCTCGGCCGCTGGATCCTGGCCCGGGGATCGGCCGATGAATCGAGCTTCGAGGAAATCTACCACGCCTTCGGCGAGGCCTTCAGCGGCATCTGGCAGACGATCCAGAGCTGGTTCGGCTATGGCCCCTCGGCGATGGATCGCCTGATGGATTTCTTCAACGAGGTGTTCCTGCCCTATTTCGTCGGCGGGATCTTCACCGGCGCCGCCTGCGCGGTGGTGTGCTACTTCGTCCTTCGCCCCATCGTCGCCGCCTATCAGGCGCACAGGCGCAACCGGCTGATGGCCCGGGCACGGCAGACGGTCAAGCAGCACATGCAGCCGATGGCGATCAAGCCCGATCCGGCCGAATAGGGGCGGGCGCGGATGATCGTCGGCATCGGCTCGGACCTGGCGAGCATCGAGCGCATCGCCGCGACGCTGGACCGGTTCGGGGAACGCTTCGTCGAGCGGGTGTTCACCGAGACCGAGCAGCGCAAGTCCGAACGCCGCCGTCAGCGCGCCGCCTCCTATGCCAAGCGCTGGGCGGCCAAGGAGGCCTGCTCCAAGGCGCTGGGCACCGGGCTGCGCATGGGGGTGGCGTGGCGCGAGATGGGGGTGGTCAACCTGCCCTCCGGCCAGCCGACCATGCAGCTGACCGGAGGCGCCGCACAGCGGCTTGCCGCGCTGATCCCCGACGGCCATGCCCCGCGCATCCATGTCACGCTGACCGACGATCATCCCTGGGTGCAGGCCTTCGTCGTCATCGAGGCGCTGCCCGTCGCCCCCGGTGCGGCATCGGGCACGCCTTGACACACACCGACCCGCGCGCGAGAACGCCCGGGGCGCCCGCAGCCGGGGCAGGCAACAAAGATGGATAACACACCAATGAGCACGTCGCGTGCCGGCAGCGGGCTGATCGAGATTGTCAAGACGGTCGTCTACGCCCTGCTCATCGCTGCGGTGTTCCGCACGCTGCTGTTCCAGCCGTTCTGGATCCCCTCCGGTTCGATGAAGCCGACCCTGCTG
Source organism: Alphaproteobacteria bacterium (assembly GCA_003695135.1). Lineage (GTDB taxonomy): Bacteria > Pseudomonadota > Alphaproteobacteria > Rhodobacterales > Rhodobacteraceae > J013. The sequence goes on from RFIR01000498.1 coordinate 2,483, forward strand.
ATCGGCGATTTCCTGTTCGTCAACAAGTTCGCCTATGGCTATTCGCGCCATTCCTGCCCGTTCTCGCTCTGCCCGTTCTCGGGCCGCATCCTGGCCAGCCAGCCCGAGCGCGGCGACGTGATCGTCTTCAAGCATCCGCGCACGGGCGAGGAATACATCAAGCGGCTGATCGGCCTGCCGGGCGACCGCATCAGCGTGCAGGACGGCGTGCTTCATATCAACGGCCAGCCGGTCAAGCTGGAGAAGGCACCGGATTTCGTGGAACCCTACAAGGTGCTCGGCCTGCAATCGGGGGTCAACAACCTGCCGCTTTGCGTCAACGCGCCGGTCGCACTGGGCGGCAAATGCATCAAGCACCAGATGATCGAGACCCTGCCCAACGGGGTGCGCCACCCGATCCTGGATGTAACCGACCGCCGCGCCGACCATTTCGCCGAGGTCGTCGTGCCACCGGGCCAGTATTTCTTCATGGGCGACAATCGCGACAACAGCCAGGACAGCCGGGTGCCGCGCAACCGCGGCGGGGTCGGTTTCGTGCCCTTCGAGAACCTGATCGGCCGGGCGGACCGGATCATGTTCTCCTCGGCCGGCAGCTCGCTGCTGGCGTTCTGGGACTGGCGGGCCGACCGTTTCTTTGTTGCGGTGCACTGATGCGGTGCTGGCTGCAGGCACCGGCGGTGATTGTGAACCGGCGTCGCGGGCAGCCCGACCGGGCAGCGCGCGGCCCTCTCGGCCGGGAGCAAGATGTCGTCCAGGCGTGAGGCGGCGCTGGCCGAACTGGCCCGGCGGCTCGGCCACGACTTTGCCGACCCGGCGCTTCTGGACACGGCGCTGACCCATGCCAGCTTCGCCGCGCCGGGGCGCCCGGACAATCAGCGGCTGGAGTTTCTTGGCGACCGCGTCCTCGGCCTCGTCATTGCTGAGGCGCTGTGCGCCCACGATCGCGCAGCAACGGAGGGCGAGCTGGCCCCGCGGCTCAACTATCTGGTGCGCAAGGAGACCTGCGCCGAGATCGCGGCCGAGCTGGGGCTGGGCGAGGCCATCCGCATGGGGCGTTCGGAAATGCTGTCGGGCGGTCGGCGCAAGATCGCGATACTGGGGGACGCGATGGAGGCGGTGATCGCCGCGGTCTATCTCGATGGCGGGCTGGAGGCGGCGCGCCGCCTGATCCTGTCGGCCTGGGGCGAGCGCATCGACCGGGCCGAAGCGCGTGCCGCCGATCCCAAGTCCGAGCTGCAGCACTGGGCGCAGTCGCGCGGGCAGAAACCGCCCGACTATGTCGAGACCGGGCGCGAGGGGCCGGCGCACGCGCCGGTCTTCACCGTCGAGGCGCGGCTGGAATCGGGCGAGCGGGCGGTGGCGCAGGCAAGATCCAAGCGCGCCGCCGAACAGAAGGCCGCCGCCCGGTTGCTGGCCGATCTGGGCGGCGGCGATGGCTGAGCGGCGCTGCGGCTTCGTCGCCCTCGTCGGCGAACCCAATGCCGGCAAGTCGACCCTGCTCAACCGCATGGTCGGGGCCAAGGTGTCCATCGTCACCCACAAGGTGCAGACCACGCGCAGCCGCATCCGCGGCATCGCCATCGAGGGCGAGACCCAGATCGTCTTTGTCGACACCCCCGGCCTGTTCCGCCCCCGCCGGCGGCTCGACCGGGCGATGGTCTCGGCAGCCTGGGGGGGTGCGGCGGATGCCGATATCGTGGTGCTTCTGGTCGAGGCGCATCGCGGGCTGAGCGAGGGGGTGCGCGAGATCCTGTCCGGGCTCGACCGGCGCGTCGGCGACCGTCCGCTGGTGCTGGCCATCAACAAGATCGACCGGGTCCGGCGCCCGGCGCTGCTGGCCTTGGCCGACCGCATGCGGGCGGCGCGCGACTTCACGGCGGTCTTCATGATCTCGGCCGAGAAGGGCGACGGGGTGGCGGATCTGCGCACATGGCTGGCCGACCGCCTGCCGCCGGGGCCGTGGCTCTATCCCGAGGACCAGATCGCCGATCTGCCGATGCGCATGCTCGCCGCCGAGATCACCCGCGAGAAGCTCACGTTGCGGCTGCATCA